>NZ_JAUBUJ010000052.1:0-42696 GCF_036705405.1 Microcoleus sp. B13-B6 | reverse complement strand
ACTACCGGAGTTGGAGTGACAACAGCAGTCGGAGTTGGAGTTACTACCGGAGTTGGAGTGACAACAGCAGTCGGAGTTGGAGTTACTACCGGAGTTGGAGTGACAACAGCAGTCGGAGTCGGAGTTACTACCGGAGTGGGAGTTTCACTCGGAGTGGGAGTTGGAGTTACTACCGGAGTGGGAGTTTCACTCGGAGTGGGAGTCGGAGTTTCACTCGGAGTGGGAGTTTCACTCGGAGTGGGAGTCGGAGTTTCTACCGGAGTTGGAGTTTCACTCGGAGTGGGAGTCGGAGTTTCTACCGGAGTTGGAGTTGGCGTTGGCGGCGGGTCGATCGCGTCATCAGTCGAAAACACAATATTACCAACACTACTAGAACGCGGAAACGACTGCGATGTAATGATAGATTGTCCCGTTGTAATTGCACCCGCCGTACCGTTGCTAGCAGCATCCCCCACCACAAACGGTTGAATCGGCGTCCCTCCATCTCCCCCAGCGTGCACAATTGTAATTTTGCCACCACCTGCGCCGCCAGCAGTAGAAATGCTAGCAAATCCCGTCGGCGACAGTGGGGTGGAAAAAGTACCCGTAGCGCGGAAAAAATTGCCTGTTATTGCTGTCACCTCGCCACCGGTGCCGCCAGTACCGCCTTGGGCATTGATAAACTCTACTTGAATATCGCTGATCGGATCTAAGAACACATTGCCGGCATTTCCGACTATACCGCTAGAGTTAATTTGTCCGGTGGTAATTGAAGTTATCGCCTTAACAGTTATGTTGCCGCCACTGTCTCCCGATGTATTCAAATTGCCTGCGGTGAAATTGTTACCGCTTGTAAATAGAATTTCTCCGCCATTAGCAGTAATATTTTTAACACTTATATCGCCCTTGGCAGTAATATCGACTTTGCCGGCGGTCACATCTCCTGATAAGTTGACTTTTTCCGTGTTTAGTGCTGTCAATTGTTGCGCGTTAATTGTCGAGTTTCCTGTCACATTGCCAGCATTTTCGATCGCAAGATTTCCTAATTTGCTGGTGGCACCAACCGCACCGTTGAAAGTGATGCTGCCGCTACCGGAGGCTAGATTTAAGTTGCGGGCATTAATGCTGTCACTGTCGATCGCACCCAAAGCAATATTTCCCCCTGCGGTACTAAATACCGCATCCTTTGTCAAAACCACAGCATTGCTAATATTAATCTTGCCGTTATTACTCGTAACATTACCGCCTAATTTAGTATTTAAGCCCGTAACATTAAAACCAGAATTGCTGTTGACGTTTCCAATAAATTCTGCATTTGAGGCAGTAACATTCAAAACAGATAATGGCGTTGTTTCTCCGATATTTCCTTGCACTAACACATTGCCTGTAGCGGCATCTAAGTTCAACAAATGATTACCGCCTATCGCACCAGTTATCTTAATATCTCCGCCACTGGTACTGAGATTAATATCGTTGCCCAGTGTGACAGCGCCGTTGAGAGCGATCGGATTTTTATTGGTATTGATGCCATCATTCAAATTAATTGTGGCAGCCTTGAGAGCAATGCTGCTGTTGTCATTGCCGGTAAGAGTGCCATCAAGTGCGATCGCACCAGTTCCCGTTTGAATATTTACTGGATCTAAAAATGTAAGATTAGAGGAAATACTAACATTTGCACTGCTATCCGATCGCCCGATCGCGATCGAGCTAAATCCATTTTGAATCAAATTAATTTCCGATGCAGTCAAATCTAAAGGGCTAGTATTGTTATCTATTCCGCCAACAACAATATTTTGTCCTGCTGTTGCGGGTTGCAGCGTTAGCACGCCCGTACCCGAAACGTTCCCAGAAAAATCAATTTCACCTGCCGTTAAATTCAGCGGATTACTACCGGCTGCCAAACTCGAACCGAAAGCAATAGTTGCATCTCCGAGTGTAAAATTTACAGGAGCTTTTAATGTCACCGGGCCACTAAAACTAATGTTATCATTAGTTGTGGTGATATTTCCGCTAACCGCAACAGTTCCCCCGCCATTTTGAATAAATGCACCGTCTAAGTTCAGGTTGTTCTCAATATTTAGATTAACCTTATTGGTAATTGTGAGTGCGCCGTCATTGGTGGTTGTTACAGTTCCTTTGAGATTAACATTATCAGCAGCAATACCGAGATTCCCAGGTACGTCAACTGTCTTGTTGAAAGTAATCCCGCTGCCTGAAAACACCGAGTTTTTGGCAACAGTCACTGCATCTGCATAAGTTTGAGTGCCAGTTGTAGTGACATTGCCATTAAGTTGAGTTGTGCCGCCAACATCTGTAGTCAAACTCGCGGCATTGACTGTTTGATTAAATGCAGTTGTTCCTGTAGAGTTAGCTGTTAAATTGCCGATCGCATTTGTGGGATTTCCAACTGCACCATTGAATGTAACATTACCGCTAACCGCATTCGCCCTCAAATCGCTGCTGCCGTCAACAGTATTATTGAAAGTAATTTCGCTGCCTGCGAGAATGGGATTGTTGGCAATTGTAACAGCATCTCCATAAGTTTGAGTGCCAGTTGTAGTGACATCGCCCTTAAGTTCGGTTGTACCGCCAGCATTGGTGGTGAAACTGGTAGCCTTGACAGCATTAAATGTAGTGGAACCAGCACTTTTGACGGTGAGATTTCCTATTCCTAATACTGTCGCGTCGCCGATCAAACCTTTAACCTCTATTTTTCCAGTTCCTGTTTCTAAAGTGAGATTGCCACTGCCATCAATGTTATTGTTAAACAGAATATTGCCACTTGCTGAATTGCCATTGCTGACTAAGACGCTATCTCCAACTAAGGTATTGCCGTTAATTGTGATATCTTGAGATTGGCTGGTAATATTGCCACTTAAGTTATTAGTTGTAGCGTTGAGAGTAATTGAAGCATTATCTGTTCCCGAAATCGATTGATTGGGATTGACAAAAATAGTGCCTTGAGTATTGAAAGTCACAGGATCTTTAAAAGATATCTGCAAATCCTCTACAGTGATATTGCCCGTGGTAGTATTAGTTCCCAAAACAATTCTACTAAATCCATTAGCCAATGCCGATAAAAACGGCGTTCCTAAATCGATCGCCTGTGGATCATCGTCAACAGGTTCAGCCTGGAACCGGATTCCGAAAGTTGGCAAAGGCTGAATTGACAAAGTACCTTTACCCTGCACGGAATCTGGGCCTCCCAAAAAGCCAATCTCATTGCCACTAATGGTAATATTTCCAGTACCGGGCAATCCATTAGCATCAATGCCTTGTATCCCAACTTGCTTGGGAGTTGCGATCGCAATATCTCCGGCGCTACCAGAATTAGAACTAGAATTCCAAACAACTCCTAGGGCTGCAATAATATCGCCAGTTGTGCTAGTGATATCTATTTTTCCGCCAGCACCAGCAGTGGAACTAGAGTTAAGATTGCTAGCGTTAATCGTATTGTTAGCACTCAGTGCGATCGGGCCACCATTTCCGGTAGGGGATGTGGTATCAATTGCCCCTGCTGTCGTATCAATATTGCCCTTAGTGCTGGTAAGGGCGATCGCCCGTCCGGGATTTCTCATACTACCAACGGTAAGATTGCCTGTAGTTTCAATCGAAAAATCGATCGGACTCTTAACATCGAAAGAATTGATTGTTTTCAGGGAACGTAAAGGTACTGGATTTCCAATGGGCCCGTTGACATTAATCACACCTGTTCCCGTAGTCAAAACTAGGTTGCCATCGCCGTCAACCGTTCCCCCAAAATTAATGTCGCCTCCATCAGTTAACCCAGTATCGAGGATGACATTAGAACCCGTAGCGAGAGAGACTTGCTCACCAAAGGTAATATTCTGTTCGTTGGTAAGAATATTTGCGTTTAAGTTAGTCGTTGGAGCCTTAAAAGTAATTGAAGCGTTGTTTACACCTGTAATGTTTCCATTCACTGCAATGGTGGCAGCTTGCATTGTGACGGGGAAATTAAAAGTAACACCAGCGGGCTCAACGGCGATATTCCCTGTCCCATCCGTGTGGCCGATAATCATTTGGGAAAACCCATTTAAAACCGGAGGCGCGAGTTCAGCACTGCTGAGATTCAAACGACCGTCCGCAGTATTACCCCCCACAGTAATATCTAAACTGGGAGTAAGCGGCTGCAACTGGATAATCCCAGTACCTTTAATTTGAATTATTGATGACAATGAAATTTCATCGCCCGTCAAAGTGACATTGCCACCTAAAGTCGCCTCAATCACACCTTGGGCGAGACTAATGGAATTATTGGAGTTGTTAGCCTTTCCCGTGAGACTAATATTACCCGTTCCCGTAGCTTGTACCGTGGTCGGTACCTCGCCAGCAAAAATCAGGGACGTGTTAATCCCGTAGGTGTTCAATCCAGTCCCTACACTCGTACCGGTTAAAACAATATCTCCATTCTCCGATTTTAGCGTGCCTTGGTAGAGCGTGATCCCGGAATTACCGCTCGCGACTGTACCGGTGCCTGCACTGCTCGTCCCCGTCAACGTCACCTTTCCCAAGCCTGCGGTTTGGATTGTAGCAGCTTTAGATATATATATACCGTCGTTGGCAGATCCAGTCCCACCACCTGTACCCGTCAGACTAACATTTCCAGAGAGCGCTTTCACTGTGCCGTTCTCAACGAATATCCCTCGATTTTCACGAGTCCCATTACCGCCAACACCGATCAGAGTCACATTCCCGTTCTCCGTCGTTGACTCCACTGTAGCGTTGTTTAGATTAACGCCTGTATTTTCGACTCCTGTCCCCGCACCTGTTCCAGTCAGGCTGACACTTCCCCCAGCCCGTACTGTGCTGGTGTCAATAGATATCCCTTGATTATTATCTGTCCCGTTCTGGCCGCCAGTACCGTTGAAAGTAATACTTCCTGTCCCTGCCGATCGCACTGTACTGCTGTCAATAGATATCCCTTTACTATCAGTCCCGTTGCCGCCAGTACCGTTGAAAGTAATACTTCCTGTTCCGAGCGATTCCACTGTGCTGGTGGTAATGTTAATCCCGTTGTTGCCGATTCGAGTTCCGTTACCTGTGCCAGTCAGGGTGATATTTCCATTGGTTGAAGTCACCTTAGATGCGCCTCTAATAACAATACCATCATTTCCGGCTATTGTCTCGTTATTGCCAGTTCCAGTGAGAGTAATATTTCCACTTCCAGTGGTTTGTACTATGGCGTTATTTGTTATAATAATACCGTTACTGGTTCCGACTTTCGCGTTTCCTCCGGTGCCGTCCAAGTTAATGTTCCCACCTCCAGCATTAATTGTGCCACCATGAACGATTCCATTTCCGAAATTATTCCCTCGACCAATACCTGTAAAATTGCCACCATTTGTATTAATCGTCGAATTGATTATCAGATTACCACCGTTGAGATTATCGGCATCAGCATTGAGGGTAACGTTGCCTCCTTGAGTTGTGATATTGGCTTGGACATTAATATTGTTATTAGCATTCAGAGTCAAGGAATTTTTATTATTCCAAGCGATCGTTGCGTCAACGTTAATATTGCCTGACTCCGTATTACCTGACGCAGTAGAAATAGTAACATTTCCCACATTTAGCTGTGCTTGCAGCGTCCCATTAGTAATCACAGAAGGAGGACCAGAGTCAACAAATGCTGGCCCCGTAGGAGCATTATTCAGACCTTCGATAATAGTAATATTAGTGGGATCTAACAATAAAGTTCCAGCAATCCCAAAGGTCGATCGCAAATCAACTAATCCTTGAAAATCCAGCGATTGCTTTCCCGACACTTCTACAAAGCCACCATTCCCAGAAAACAAGCCACCTCTGGCCGTAATATTGCCATTAAAGCGAGTAGTTTCATCAGCCCAAACTATAACTCGCCCGCCATTCCCATTACTAACAGCATCAGCATTAATCGTCGAATCGCTGCTAACAAAAGTCCGCGAAGCATTGGGCACAGTCCCCAAACCCTGATAATCTCCGCCAATCAGTACATTACCGCCGCCGTTAATCCCAGAAGCATTGATATTGCCTGCAATAACTCCTACTTTGTCGCCTAAAATATTTACAGTACCGCCAATGTTGCCAGAGACATTGAGACTGCCAGAGGCGATCGCAGTTCCCGCAGTTACAGGCACAGCAACATTCCCTGTCAACACAACTTCCCCATTGGGATTTACCGTCAAACCCGTCGCCTGTGCCACACCTTGTCCAGTCAGCAACTCCGGCAAAGATAACACTGGCTGCGTCCAATTGTTTGGCAGCGAACTTTGATTTGCTGTCGGCTGAATATCCAAGCTCAATAAATTTCCAGCTTGACTAATTCGCACCAAATTGTTACCCGGTACGGCGCTGATGAGAATATTGCCGCTAGGCGCAGTTACCTGACCATTATTGACAACCGTACCGCCAATCAAACTTAAATTTTGACCTGATGCCACCGTCAAATGGCCGGCATTAACAATGCTTCCCCCTTGCAAATTTGTAAACGCAAAACTATTCGGTGTCCCAATTAAAGTTGCCAAATTGTTATTGCCGATCGCACTAAACCACTGATTGTTCCCAAAACCAATCCCTGTCGCCGTAGTAGCATTAAAAGATCCAGGCACGTTCAGACTGGCATTCGGCCCGAAAATCATGCCGGCAGGATTCATTAAGAATAAATTGGAATTGCCGCCCGTAACTTGAATTAAGCCATTTATTAAAGAAGGATTACCCCCAGTAATCCTTCCCAAAATATTTTGAATATTGGGATTAGTCAGAAAGTTAGCCGTTTGAGCCTCGCTGAGGCCAAACTGAGTAAAACTGTGAAAAAGATTAGCCCCGTCTCCGCTGAAAGATCCCCCCGAAATGTCGTAGCGGTTGCCGTTGGGAGTAACAACTGTGTTAGTGCCGTCTGGTGCCGGGGTGATGGGTTGCGCGTTTGCCGAACCCGCCGCTGCACTCAGCCAGCTAACAATGAATAACCATCCGAGCAAATGTAGTCTGTTGGCTGTCATTGTGTTTAAAGATGGTGCTTAAAGTGCGATCGTATTTATCTATCCTATATTTACTCCTAAAAATTCCTCATGTCAATAGGAGCCGCCTATTTTTAGTGACCGAATAATTAGGAGGGACAAGGAAATGTATGTTTTTAATTATTACGATTTACGTAAAAACAGTTTTTTTACTAGGAATCAGGCGCGGGAAATGAAACTTGGTTTCTTTTTTTTACTTTCACTGCTTCCCTGACCCAAATACCTTAAAAAAACCGATTAAAGCGTCCGGGACTGTTGGTGAAAATATGGCGCGGAATGCGAGGGTTAGGGGTTTAAAAAACTCTGAATTTTAGTCAAAACTACGTAAGTACCGATCGCCTGTTATACAGCTTGCTTAGAGTGGCAAAAAACTCGCTCACCTCCCTACTCGCGGTCGCCGCCACTTCTTTCTGCATACGGCGAGCAGTTGGCAGCGCGCTTTGAGGAGCAACGAACCCAACAGCCGAATTTCTCTCAAAAACTTTATATTTTTTGGAGGATCTTTACCAAAACTTTATAAAGCTCGATTAAAATTTTTATGTATTTTTGAGGAAAGCCAATATTTGCAAGTCTTGCACTCAACTTTAGACCGTTACCGAAACCAAGTAAATGTAGTAGGTTGGAAGTCTAGGCAGGATGAAAATCTTGCTCTTACAGATTAAACTGTGTCAATCTGGTGTCAGTGAAAACTCTTAGAAGAAGCACTCATTTACTCCAAAACACCCTTAAGTAATATCTGTATGTAGATTTACTGGTGTGGAGCCTCTTCTTTAGGTTTGACGATCGTCCTAAATATCGCAGGCTCGCGATCGTCTATTCGCGTCACGGCAACATGGCATTTAGGGCATTTTGGGCCTTACTACCTAACAATACTGGAGGAATCAGGGTTATGACTACCTTAACGCTAGTCAAAAAAACATCTTTTACAGTCGCCAGCTTGGCAACCACAATGTTGCTCAGCATCTGCACGCCCGTCCGAGCTTTCATGTTTGGCACGAGCGGCATCCAGTTCGATCGAGACACCAGCATCAATTTTACATTCGACAAATCTCAGGGACTATACCAATCCAGCTTGTGGGTGGCCCAAGCTGAGCCACAAAACAATGGCTACACCAACATATCCAGTCTGTTTAACGAAATTAAACCCTCAGATAACGGCTCCGCCAACAAGGGAGAAGGAACCTTCGGCAACGCTGTCACATCCCCAGACGGCAAAATTACCCAAAGCTTCACCTTTCTCAAAGATCAAATTTACGCCCTCCTGCTTTGGAGCGACACCGGCAGTGGCAAGCCCTTCGAGCAATACGTCTCCAGCAGCACCTTTATGAACAGCAGCCTCTGGTTCGCCGCCGACACCAAATTCAGCAGAATTGAATGTCTGACAACTGGATGCCAGCAAGCCGTGTTTGGCGACTTTGATCTCAACTACAAATCGAGCAATCCATTTAGTACCGTCAACGATGGCAAGGGCCCAGAGCAGTTTCAATCTGCGACAACAGAACAACTCGCTAAGGGTACAAAGATTTCCTTTGACGATGGCAGCAAAGGAAATGACGTTGACTTTCAAAACTTTAGCCTGTCGGCTGAGTTAGTCCCCGAACCAGTCACAGTATTCGGCACAATGCTGGGGGTCGGGGCTTTGGCAGCAGCTCGCAGGAAAAAAAAGCGAGGGCAGCAACAAGAAAAATGACTCTTAACCAGCCCCATACAAATCTAAATAGTGCGTCTGTTCAGTGGTACTCTGAGAAATAGCATTTCTAAATGTTAAGACTTTTTCCATAACGGGAAAAATAGCATCCTAACAAAGGCACTATTCATGGTATCCACCGCAACAAAAACGAACGTAGGCTACATCACCCAAATCATTGGGCCGGTTGTAGACGTAAAATTCCCAGGCGGCAAACTGCCCCAAATCTATAACGCTCTCACGATTTCCGGCAAAAACGAAGCAGGTCAAGACATTGCCGTTACCTGCGAAGTTCAACAACTGCTCGGAGACAGCCAAGTGCGTGCAGTTTCCATGAGTACCACCGACGGCTTGGTGCGTGGCATGGAAGTAGTAGATACCGGGGAATCGATCCAAGTTCCCGTCGGCATCCCAACTCTCGGCCGCATTTTTAACGTCATCGGTCAACCCGTAGACAACCTCGGCCCGGTCAATACTTCCGAAAGTATGCCCATCCACCGCAACCCGCCGGCTTTCACCGAACTGGAAACCAAGCCTTCGGTGTTTGAAACTGGGATCAAGGTGATTGACCTGCTGGCCCCCTACCGTCGCGGCGGCAAAATCGGTTTGTTCGGCGGCGCAGGCGTCGGCAAAACCGTGATTATGATGGAACTCGTGAACAACATCGCCAAGGCTCACGGCGGCGTGTCCGTGTTCGGTGGTGTGGGCGAGCGCACCCGCGAAGGCAATGACCTCTACAAAGAAATGATCGAGTCGGGGGTTATTAACGAAGAAGACCGCAGCAAATCAAAAATTGCTCTGGTTTACGGTCAAATGAACGAGCCGCCTGGTGCTCGGATGCGCGTGGGCCTGTCGGCTCTGGCGATGGCCGAATACTTCCGTGATGTCAGCAAGCAAGACGTGCTGCTGTTCATTGACAATATCTTCCGGTTCGTGCAAGCGGGCTCTGAGGTATCGGCTCTGTTGGGTCGGATGCCTTCGGCTGTGGGATATCAGCCGACTCTCGGTACAGACATGGGCGACTTGCAAGAACGGATTACTTCGACTACCGAAGGTTCGATTACTTCGGTTCAAGCTGTGTACGTACCTGCGGATGACTTGACTGACCCCGCACCGGCTACGACTTTTGCTCACTTGGACGCTACAACTGTGTTGTCTCGCGGTTTGGCTGCGAAGGGGATTTATCCGGCTGTTGACCCGCTGGATTCTACGTCTACGATGTTGCAAGTTAGCGTTGTCGGCGAAGAGCACTATGGTGTTGCTCGTCAGGTGCAGTCTACTCTGCAACGCTATAAGGAATTGCAAGACATTATTGCAATTTTGGGCTTGGATGAGCTGTCCGAAGATGACCGCTTGACAGTTTCTCGCGCTCGCAAAATTGAACGGTTCTTGTCTCAACCCTTCTTTGTGGCTGAAGTGTTCACGGGTTCCCCCGGCAAGTACGTCAAGCTGGCAGACACCATTAAGGGCTTCCAGATGATTTTGGCTGGCGAACTTGACGAATTACCGGAACAAGCTTTCTATTTGGTGGGCGATATCAACGAGGCGATCGCCAAAGCTGAAAAAATGAAAGCTGACGCCAAGTAATTTTAGTCAGTAGTCAGTAGTCAGTAGTCATTAGTCAGTAGTTATTAGTTATTGGTTATTAGTTATTGGTTATTGGTAACAACTGACAACTGATAACTGACAACTGACAACTGACAACTGACAACTGACAACTGACAACTGACAACTGACAACCGACAACTGACAACTGACAATTTATGACATTAACTGTGCGCGTAGTGGCCCCAGACAAAACTGTTTGGGATTCTAATGCTGAAGAAGTAATTCTGCCGAGCACCACAGGCCAACTGGGTATCTTGAGCGGTCACGCTCCAATGTTGACAGCTTTGGATACTGGAGTGATGCGCGTCCGTCCCGGTAAGGAATGGGTGTCTATTGCTCTGATGGGCGGCTTTGCAGAAATCCAAGAAAACAAAGTTACTATTCTTGTCAACGGCGCTGAAAAAGGCGAAACCATTGATAAAGAAGCTGCTCGTACTGCTTACACCGAAGCAGAAGCTCGTTTGCAAAAGGCTACTACCGGCACTTTGCAAGAGCAAATTCAAGCTAAGCAAGCAATCAAACGCGCGAGAGCTCGTTTCCAAGCTGCCGGCGGCACGCTCTAGCTCTCAGGGTAAGGACATAGTGCTTTTGTAGTAGGGACGCAACAATGTTGTGTCCCTGCTGTTTTTCTCGCGTTGTGTCCCTAATGCGAGAGCTAAACTCCGGCCTCGGACAATAGAGATTGCATTGTTTCCCAAGATAACCCCTGCTGAAGATAGCGGGGGTTATTTGGATTGTAGGGACTCTCCACGCGATCGACACTGACTATTTTTGCTTCCTCCGGCAAAACAGGAACCTCTGGATCGAAAGCGGTCGATCGCGTCAAAGAGCTAGAAAAGCCTTTAAAAATAGCAATTTCATCGAATTCGCCGTCAATTTCGGCCTTGACGATTAAAACTTCGTGCGATCGTTTTACCGTGTATTGTTCCAAGCGACGAGCAATAGAGTCAGCCATAGCAAATCTCACTTTCCTGAAATCTGCTATAATATAGCTTAATTTTGTGGCTAATTTCAGGGACAGCGAGCCAATCTTTTATTCTTAATTCAACCTTTTTTAACAGCAGGAAGTAAGCGCCCATTATATAATTGTTCTAAAAATAATAAACAAATTTAATCAGGTCAAACCTACTTATCCGATATTTCATGAGCCACAAAAAGACTTGGTTTAAAGGATCTCCTGAACTTAGGGTTATAAGTTTATCTAATCAGAAAAGCAAGCTAATACGCGATTCCTAAAATTATTAAAATTAGAAAAACCATACCCTTGTCGCATTATCAACTTAATCCGATTGTTAATTCCTGACATGACTCCACTTGTGGTGCGATGAAGAAAGTAGTTGCAAATACCCTCAAAATGATTCTCAATTGTTGATGCAGATTCTTTAAAAAATACTTGTGCATGATTTAGCCATTCTTTGATTTTGTTCTGCCATTTTTTGACTGTCAAATTAGTCTCATATATTTCTCTCAATGTTTCTTTCATCTCATACGCAATTCGCAAAGATTCCGATTTTTCTAGTGTCAATTCTAATCGATCAATCTGCTCTTGATTTAAATTTGCTCGATTACTTAATAATAAATATTTACTTTGCCTATCTGTGATTCCTGCTGCTCTACGTAACTTATTTAAGCCTTTATTAACTACTTTCATTACATGAAAACGATCGATAACAACTAGGGCATTTGGGAATACTTTTTTGATAACTTTAGGGAATCCTCCCCACATATCAACACTCACTTCCTCAACTTGTTTCCGAACCTCAATCGGCTGTTTCACTTCTGACCTCAATGATTTCTTCCGAGCGATGAGAATCAATCATCTCAATTAAATTACCCTCACAAATGTTACCAACAACAGTCCCGAAATTCCCTTGACCTTTTCGCATACTTATCTCGTCGATAGAAATTCGTTTAGTGAGTTTCCAATTAATTTTTTATTTGCTCTTATTTACCTGCTCAAATATTCCTTTTATTTCGT
This sequence comes from Microcoleus sp. B13-B6, assembly GCF_036705405.1. NCBI lineage: Bacteria > Bacillati > Cyanobacteriota > Cyanophyceae > Oscillatoriales > Microcoleaceae > Microcoleus > Microcoleus sp. B13-B6. The sequence continues at coordinate 30,428 of NZ_JAUBUJ010000052.1, read as the reverse complement.
CATAACTGAGTCCTTCTTCTCGTCCAATTTGCTCCATACTCGATTTTTTTTTACAGGCTCATAAATATTTTGTTCGTATCGTTGAGTATGCCGTCTTTTAACGTCAAAAAAATCTATTATTTCTGTGGGATACCGTTGGCAACTAGGACAGTAAAACTGCCGCCGTGGGATTTTTAAATACACAGGACGACCAAAAACCGACAAATCTCTTACTAAAACTGGTCGATTTTGATGCAGTTTTTCGGTAGATTGTTTACAATGATGACAAACAATTCTTTCAGATAGAATACTCTGTCCCAAGAAAATTTTTCCGTCAACTTGAGTACAAGTTTCAACCCTGACTCCAGGCAAGGCTAATAGATAGTCTAGATGGAAGCTCATAACGGTAAATGTATTAGTAGGTACATTTTACACCATAAACTCAGGAGAGCCGTTAGGGTTGTGTCCTTCTACAAAAATTACTGGCGGTAAGGTCAAAAGTTCTCACACCCGTCGAGTAGTTGATCGGGCTGCCAATGCCTTCCGTTTAGCTGCTCAATCTTTATCTCGCTCTCAATCAGCTTTGGGGGCTTTTTATCGTCGGCTGCGTGCTCGATTGGGTGCTGCTGGAGCCAATACCGCTGCTGCTCACAAGCTAGCCCGCATCTTCTATCATCTGTGGAGTACCAAAACCGCTTATGCTGATTCAGGTGCCGACTATTACGAACAGAAATATCGACAACGTATCGTTTCTAAGCTGGAGAAAACAGCTCAGTCTTTCGGGTTTGAGCTAGTTGCTAAAACTCCACACTTGGATTGAGTTTCTTAGGAGGACTTTAGCTATTAGACAGGGAATTCATTCCCTGTCGGACTGTCGGACTGTCGGACTGTCGGACTGTCGGACTGTCGGACTGTCGGACTGTCGGATTGTCGGATTGTCGGACTGTCGGATTGTCGGACTATCGGACTATCGGACTATCGGACTATCGGACTATCGGATTGTCGGACTATCGGTTTAACGTGTTTGTTGACACCAATCGGCATTGCGGTGTCCCTACAAGGGCTATGTACTTACTTACCAGCCAAAGTGCTGTATATCATTTCCACTCGCCCTGAAGAGTAAAAGCCGCCCAATAATAGGGAGATTTCCATTTTTCCTGCTGCATCATTTCGATCTGTGCCGCCCTCAAAGCTGCCGCCGGCGCTAACTTTTGTTGCACCATTTTTTGATAAAACTTTTGCATTAACACAGAAGTTCCTTCATCATCCACACTCCACAAACTCACCGCCACCCGCTGAGCCCCCGCATACATAAAACCCCTCGTTAGTCCCACCATTCCTTCGCCTTTAACATTCTGTCCCATGCCCGATTGACAAGCACTTAAAACCACTAAATTTGCCGCAAGTTTCAAATTGAAAATATCCGTGAGGCGCAAGAAGCCATTGACAAGATTGCCCTTGTCATCTACCATCGACATCACAATTCCTGACAGTTCGGGATTTTTGCTGTTGGCAAGGCCGTGGGTGGCAAAGTGAATAATTTGATAATTGACTAAATTTCCATCGGTAGCAGTAGTGCGACTGGCATCAAAATCAAATATTTGACGGCTAGAAGCTGAGGGGAATAAGCTGGATATTGTTTGGGCTTCTTGGCGGGTAAATGCGAGGCGTTTTGGCGGCCATTCTATCTCGGAAGCACGAAGCGAGCGATTTAAACCGAGATTATTTGCTTCTAACTTTTCGGTAGTTGCTGGGGTGATTTTTCCTTTAATTCTTTCATCATCTGGACTGAAAACCGGATCTGCTAAAATTGCTAAAGTTTGGCTGGGCGGTTTTCTATCTCCGTAATTTTGCCTGAGAATAGCGAGAGTTGAGGCAGAAGGCAGAGTGATAACTTCATGTTCGACAATTAAGGGAACGTTGGTATTTTTTCCGGCGGTTTGGGGAAGAGTTAAAGCTGGAAAAGGAGTATAGTGCAGCACGCCGTCGGGGACAATTAATAAGCGTTTATTTCCTAATTGGACTGCTGCGGGCTGTAAAATTAATTGACTTAGATTTGCACTCGCATCGGCAACTTTTTGGGGAATATCTCTTTGGGTTGGGCTAGTTACTGCGGTGCGGAAAGCCACTGCTGCTGTTTCAATGTCAGCGCGTTTTGGCAATTCATAGCTAGTTAGTCCCGTTGATGTCACAACCCACAAATAACTGCGAGCTTCACCGAGGGAATACTGCAATAAAATCGTGTTTTCATCGAGAATCTGTTTCTGAATTTCTGGGAGTGTTAAAGGTTGGGGTTGGGTGAGGGCAGCGTAGCGGGGGCTAGCGCTACGAATCTGGGTTTGAATTTGCTGATATTGTTGCAAAAGTGCGAGGCGCTGTTTGTCAATTTCAGCGATTTTAGTTGCGTTGGGGTTGGGGCTGCTGATTGTTTCGATGCGCTGCTTTTCAATGGCATCAAGTTGCTGTTGTACGCTCTTTTCTTGTTGCAGTAAATCGGGGGAAATACCTTCACGAATGTTGGCGTTACTTTCTTGGAGGAGTTCGAGGAGGCTGCGGGCTCTCGAACGTTCGCTGGCTTCTAAGGCTTTTGTATCATAACCGGATTTAGGATTAGTTTTATGCAGGTGCATTAAGAGGTCGATGTAGAATTCGTAGTGGTTCTGGACTGTGGCAAAATATGAGGTGCGGAGTTCTGGGCTGGCTATTTTGGTGCGGAGGTTTTCGATTATTTTGATAGAGGATTCAATGTCGTTGAGGGCTTCGGTAAGATTGTTTTGGTCGCGTTTGACATAAGCTATGTTGGAAAGGGTGACAGCTTCTCCAGCGCGATCGCCTACTGCCCGACGCAGGGGAAGGGACTGGCTGTAATAATCTAGCGCCTTCTGTTTTTCTCCCAAATCATCGTAGACACCGCCGATGTTGTTGAGGGTGGTAGCTTCCCCACCGCGATCGCCTACTGCCCGACGCAGGGGAAGGGACTGGCTGTAATAATCTAGCGCCTTCTGTTTTTCTCCTAAATCCCTGTAGACACCGCCGATGTTGTTGAGGGTGGTATGTTCCCCACTGCGATCGCCGATTGCCCGAAAAAGGGGAAGGGACTGGTTGTAATACTCTAGCGCCTTCTGTTTTTCTCCCAAATCATCGTAGACTAAGCCGATGTTGTTGAGGGTGGTAGCTTCAAGGGAGCGATCGCCTGTTGCCCGACTCAGGGGAAGGGACTGGCTGTAATACTCTAAGCTTTTTTGTTTTTCTCCCAAATCTGAGTAAACACTGCCGATATTGTTGAGGGTGTAAGCTTCCCCGCCACGATCGCCGATTGCCCGAAATAGGGGAAGCGACTGGCTGTAATACTCTAGCGCTTTCTGTTTTTCTCCCCAATTATCGTAGACATTGCCGATGCTGCCGAGGGTGACAGCTTCCCCGCCGCGATCGCCGATTGCCCGCAAAAGGGGAAGCGACTGGCTGTAATACTCTAGCGCTTTCTGTTTTTCTCCCCAATCATCGTAGACTTGACCGATGTTGTGGAGGGTGACGGCTTCCCCACGGCGATCGCCTGTTGCCCGAATCAGGGGAAGCGACTGGCTGTAATACTCTAGCGCTTTCTGTTTTTCTCCCAAATCTGAGTAGACATTGCCGATGTTGTTGAGGGTGGCAGCTTCATTGCCACGATCGCCTACTCCCCGACTCAGGGGAAGCGACTGGCTGTAATACTCTAAGGCTTTCTGTTTTTCTCCCAATTGTGAGTAAACACTGCCGATATTGTTGAGGGTCGTGGCTTCCCCGCTGCGATCGCCTGTTGCCCGAATCAGGGGAAGCGACTGGCTGAAATACTCTAGCGCTTTCTGTTTTTCTCCCAATTCTGAGTAGACAGTGCCGATGTTGCTGAGGGTGGCAGCTTCCCCACCGCGATCGCCTGTTGCCCGAAATAGGGGAAGCGACTGGCTGTAATACTCTAGCGCTTTCTGTTTTTCTCCCAATGCTGAGTAGACAGTGCCGATGTTGTTGAGGGTGGTAGCTTCCCCACCACGATCGCCTGTTGCCCGAAAAAGGGGAAGGGACTGGCTGAAATACTCTAGCGCTTTCTGTTTTTCTCCCAATTCTGAGTAGACTCTGGCAAGACCAGCGAGGCTAAGTGCTTGCCATCTATTGTCGCCTGCTTGCCGATACAGCTTTAATGCTTCTTCCCATTTGACGATCGCACTTCTTTTTGCTTCCGCCGTTCCTTGTTCGTAGAGTTGTGCTCCTTCGTTTAATGCTTTTTCAGCAGCGTCGCTACTGTTAGTTTGTGCTGTTTGTACGACTTTGCCAACAGACACGGTTGCTGCCACTGGCTGACTTAACTGAAGCGAAAGTGCGATCGACATACCAGCCAAAAACCATTGAGTGCGATCGAGCATAGCCACCCCTTTTGTATTTTTTTCAATCTTAATCACTAGCTCGCTTAGTGTAAAGGCAGGAAGAAGTCAGGGCGATCGGCATTTTTGCTAGAGTGAACGAGTAATGCGATTCCCTGCCGGATAGCTACGCCGCGCGTACTTTTTCCCAGCATGAACAACATCCTAACTACCCCCGATCCCGTAACAACCCACTGGGATTGCCCCGAATGCGGCGGCACCGGTACCCTCAGCCCAGAAACTTGCCCCGTATGCCTCGGAGCAAAATACATCGATCTCGCTACCATAACGAACTGGATGCTTGATTTTATGGAATCTCGCGGCTGCGATCGAGCTGAGATCGATCGATTGCGAACCGAAAGCCCAGACCCGCTAACATTAACTTTTTGCCTCGAAGTTTGTATCGCCCTTAAATAAACAATTTACCAATTACCAATTACCAATTCCCTATTCCCAATCTTCAGTGTCCCTTAACCGGATGTTGCCCGTAAAAAGGCAAAGCATCCGACCAATCAGGACGACTTCCCATTTGCCACTCCAAATAAGCCAATTCCAACACACTAGAAACCGACGAACCCAACTCGCTACCAACTTCAATTAACTGATAAGAATTCCCCCAATCATCCAACTTTTCTTGCCAAGATTCAGGAGTCATCACCGTCTCAGGAAACAACTCAGTTAAACCAGAATCTTTGTTAACTGAATAAACCGCCCCAAACAATTGTCCCCGCTGTGCAGGCATTTGCAGCGCGATATCATCTCTCAAAAGCCCCCCCTTGTAGGGGCGGTGCCCCCGTGCCCGCCCTGGTTGGGGCACGGCGGTTTCATTTTCTTGTAGGGGCAAACCCTCGTGAAGAGCCCCGATGCCTGAAATGCCCAGGAAATCATCTGTGGGTGGGGGCGGGCACGGGGGCACCGCCCCTACAAAATCGCGGGGGGGTTCCGTATTCAAAAGCCCCGCCTTAGCAACGGGAGGTTCTGCACTCAAAAGCCCCCCCTTGCTAAGGGGGGGTTGGGGGGGTTCCGCCCAAGCGACAGCCGCCAAAGTGGAAACCGCAAAAACAGGAATATCCAACTGTTGAGCCAAAGTCCGCGCCGTCACCATACCCATGCGAGTCCCCGTGAAACCTCCGGGCCCCTTCGCCACTGCAATAAAAGCCAAATCCGCCCAAGTTTGCGGCCCAATAAACTCGACTAAATACTGATGCAAATGAGTGGCTAAATCGCGATCCAAATTCCAAGTTTGGCAGCGAGAATCACCTGCAAAATTGCTGATGGCTAAACCGAGTTCGCGACTAGCTGTGTGCAGGGCTAAGCCGTATTTTTTAACTGATGTTCCGTCTTGGGGATTGCTATTCACGATTAGTGGTAATTTTCCTTAACAAAAAACAGGGGCAAAGCCACAACTAAGCAACCCAAAAGAATGCCAAATATTCCCGTGTTTAATATCCTCGAATTACCCATGCCCCCACTCACCAGAAACAGCACTACTAAACTTGCAAATAAATTTTTATTGGCAAATTCTTTGTGTTGGGAAACTTGATGCTTCACCGTCATAAAACCCGACGAAACTATTAGAGCAAACCAAGAATTAAAAATGACTATTTGAGAGCCAAAGATAAACCAAACTAAGGCAAACATTAGCGCATCTATCCAAAAATCCTGAGTTTTCAACTTCGGCAGCCAAAATTCTTGGGTAGTAACAGAGGCCGCTTTCTTGAGTAATTGATTGTGTTGCAGCCGCACGAGTTTGTTTCTCAATTTAATCTTGGGATCGATTTGCAATATTTGCTTCCACTCCGGGCGGCGAGAATTGTTGAGTCTTCCCAACAGCTTCACGGCTGCGACTTTATTTAACTGCAAATCGGTAAGTCTGGTGGCAATTATTTGAGATAAGTGCGGATAGTAAACGGGGTTGTCTTCGGTTCTGTTGATGACGATATTGAGCTGTTGCTTGGCTTGACTGACTTGGATTGTAACATTGTAGGGGGCGAGATCCTCTTGCAAAGCTTGCTGAATTTCGGCTTGCTGTTGGCGAGTGAAAAGCGAGACACCGGGCGCAGGTGTAACCACCCGTTCTGCGGGCGTTTCCGGCGCGTCTAGCACCGGTTGTGCGTCTAAATACACCGGTTTGGGGTTCAAGTGCCGGATGACTGCTGATGCTGAACTGTAGCGCCGATTGGTGGCACTTTGGAGCATGGTGTCGAGGATGCGGCCGAAATCATCGCTAACAGCAGTCTTCAAATAATTTCGCCAAGCCCAAGAATCCTCTGTACTGTCGAACAAATCGAAGGGAGGAATTTCAGTCAGCAAGTGAATGCAGGTAACGCCCAAACTGTAGATATCGCTGGCAAAAACGGCTTTTCCCATCAATTGTTCTGGGGCTGTATAAGCAGCACTGCCGATGATTGTACCAGTTTGCGGCAACCCGGTTGCTGTTACTTTCTTAGCTGCACCAAAGTCTACTAAAACAATATCTTTTTGGAAAGGAGAGGGTTGATAGGAATTTTCTAAGGCGGGTAAAGGGGCTGGAGTTAGCCTGCGGCGAATGATATTTTCTGGTTTGATATCGCGGTGAATGACTTTGGATTTGTGGACGAAGTGGAGCACTGGCAATAAATCGTTGAGGATTTGCCGAGTTTGAGTTTCGGTGAATGCTCCTTTTTGTTCTAATTCTCTGGCTAGGTTTTTGCCGTCTATAAATTCTTGTACTAAATACTGTCTCCCGTCTTGTTCAAAATGCGCGATTAATTCGGGAATCTGGGGATGTTTTCCCAAGGTTTCTAGCTGGGCTGCTTCTTGGTGAAATAGTTGAGCGGCTTTTTCGGCTGCGGTATTTTGCTGCAAAAATTGCTTGATTACGCACTGCGAAAAAATCAGGGGTTTGGTTTCATCAACTGCTAGAAATGTTCGGCCAAAGCCTCCTTGCCCGATCGGCTTTATGGTTCGGTAGCGAGATGCTGATGGCGTTTCTGCGTCAAGAGTTAACAACAAATTGGAGCCGCAACTTTGGCACAATTCTGCATCCCCTGGGTTTTGCGGATTCTGACAAGTTGGGTTTAAGCAATAGCACATTGGATTTTAGATTTTAGATTTTAGATTTTAGATTTGTAATTGGGAATGGGGAATGGGGAATGGGGAATGGGGAATGGGGAATGGGGCATCGGGCATTGGGCATCGGGCATCGGGCATTGGGCATCGGGAATTGGGAATTGGTTATTGGTTGTTATCGCCAACAACTCACAAAAAACCTATAAAAAACAACAAATAGCAACCAACAACCAACAAATAACTAATGACTACTGACTAATGACTACTGACTACTGACTACTGACTACTGACTACTGACTAATGACTAATGACTAATGACTAATGACTAATGACTTAAGTGGGGACGAGTTCGCCTGGCCGCAATGCGGCCCATTTGCCGGTCTCTTGCTTGAAACTCTGACACCCGACTACATCCCATTCCATTTCAATTTCGTCTTGGCGGGGACGGATGTTGACGTTGATGGTGGGTTCTACGGGGTCGAAATCGGGTGTTTCGGTGAGGTGAATCTGTTCGTGCTGTTCTTCTACGGCGTGGTAGGTGAAGCAGCGGTCTACATAGTGGCAGTTAATACAAATACACATTCTTGATATCCTCTGTGCATTTCAAAAAGATTGGTGAATTTCGAGCTTTCTGTTAATCTAGCGTAGCAAGAGCTTAATTGTTTGTAAGTTTGTTTATTTTTGTTGCGATGCCGATTAGTTTGCCCTCTGCATTGTCTTCTGATACTTGGCCGTTTGATTTGGAACTGCTGACACCGCCTGCTTATCTGGTGGGCGGTGCGGTGCGGGATGCGCTGCTGGGGAGGCGATCGCACTATTTTGATTTGGATTTTGTCATGCTAACACGGGCGGTGAAGACTGCTCGAAAAATTGCCGATCGCACGAAAGGTGGATTTGTCTTGTTGGATGCGGAACGCCAAATTGCGCGGGTGGTATTTGCGGGCGGTACGGTGGATTTGGCGCAGGCGGAAGGGGGGAGTCTGGAGGGGGATTTGCTGCGCCGGGATTTTCGGATAAATGCGATCGCCTGCAATCCTTTTACCGGAGAAATCATCGATCCTTTGGACGGTCAAACTGATTTGCGGTTGGGTTTGCTGCGGATGGTTTCGCGGTCAAATTTGGAGGACGATCCGCTAAGGTTATTAAGAGCTTACCGTCAAGCGGCGCAGTTGGGTTTTGCGATCGAACCTGAAACTCAATCTGCGATTCGGGAATTGGCGCCGCTGTTGAGTCGGGTAGCGGTGGAACGGGTGCGGACGGAATTAGGTTATTTGTTGAGCAATCCTAACGGTGTTCCTTGGATTTGTCGCGGTTGGGAAGATGGTTTGTTTTCGATTTGGTTTGAAAGTGCGATCGACCGTTTTGATATTTTGACAAAAATTGATGCGTCTGCTGCCAAGTTAGCGGCAATTTATCCAGATTTGGGGAGAGAATTTTCGCGATCGATTCGAGATACGATTAAAACGCCGTTGTTGGCGGTTGCGAAGTTGGCTGTTTTGGCCGATTCCGACCCGACAATTGCTGAAACGCAGTTGCTGCGGTTGAAGTACAGCAATGCGGAGATTAAAAGTGCGATCGGGCTTTTGAAATACTTGCCGAAGTTGCAAGCAAAACCTATCGCCCAAATGTCTTTGAGAGAACAGTATTTTTTGTTTCGGGATGTGGGAATAGTATTTCCTGTTTTAGCGGTTTTGGCGGTGGCGGCGGGAGTTGCGGTTGAGGATATTTCACTGTTAATTAATCGCTATCTGGATGCTGATGATATTATTGCTCATCCCACACAATTAGTTAGCGGCAATGATTTAATGGAATATTTGAAATTGCCCAGAAGTCCACGCATCGGTCAATTTTTAATGGAGATTCAATTAGCGCGGGTGGAGGGGAGAATTGCGACTCGCGAAGATGCGCTGAAATTGGCGGCAGAGTTGGTTAATCAGTCAATTTAAATTGATATATTGCAGCAATCATAACGGGCAAGATGCCCGTTCCACAAGACACTTAATTGTATTGTGGGGAGTAGGGGTTGGGCTTCTAGCCCGCCCTCAAAAATTCAACTTTCTTCTCAAAAATTCAACTTTTCCCTCAAAAATTCAACTTTCCCCTCAAAAGTTGAACGGGCAAGATGCCCGTTCCACAACATTCAACTTTCCCGTGGGGTGTGCTTATAGCCCGCCATGAAAAGTTAGTTGATACTGGTCAAAAATCAGAGTATTAAACAACATCTCTTAATTCTTCCGGCAATTCAAACTTGCCATCGGCACCTGCTTCAAACTCAATAACTTTCAACACAGCATCAACATTCAGCGGCCCGTAAATGTGTGGATAAAAATCTCCAGCAGCAGGTTCATACTTAACTTCTGCTTCCACTTTTTCCGAGTCAATCCACAACAACAGCAATCCTGTTTGTCCAGCAAAAAATTTGTTGGAAGTTCTAACAACTTGCGGGAGTGTCGAACAGTGGATAAATCCTTCCGAGTCTAGGGTATCGCCGCGATAGGATTGAAGGTGTTTTGCTTCTTCCCACTGTTGGCTTTTAGCAATGTGAAATATAACGCTCATAAATTATTTTACCTGCAAAAAAGAAGCTAGGCAGAGCATCTAGATATATGTTCCAAGGCTCTACCTAGGACGAGATTAAAGGATTAAAGTCCTTACTAAAAACCTAACACGATACGAGTACATCCGATCGCCCAAGAACTCTCATATCTTCCTCATCGAGCTCGACTGGTGTACCGCTGCGAATTAGTTCCACAAAATCCTCATTCGGCACCATGATGCACAAAGCGTACAAACGTTCACTGCCCGTATTCTCAATTACGTGAGTGCCTGTTGGAGGCACTAACAAACTATCTCCCGGTTGAATACTAACTGTTTTGCCGTCGCAGGTTGCTTGCCCTGTTCCTTTGAGTACAAAAAACATTTCTACTGCAAATTGATGGCGGTTGGGAGGGGTTTTGCCGCCCACATCGAAAATCTCCACGCAAACTGTTAATGAAACATTAGCTATTACCGGATCGAAGACGATAGCTAATCTATTAGTATCGCCCGGACTGATCCGAAATGCTTGGTAGTCTTTCGGAGACTTTATAACAGGAATCATGCAGTGGTTTGTCATTTTTTTTGTTTAATTGTTAATTATCGTAGGGGCGGTGCCCCCGTGCCCGCCCAGCCCCGTGCCCGCCCAGCCCCGTACCCGCCTACTCAGTTTCTTAATCAAGAGGGGCAACCACGGAGGGATTGCCCCTACACTCATTCTAGGAATCATTGCTGACTACTATTTAATTGCTTCTAACATAGCCTGAGAATCCGACAAAAAGCCAAAACATTGTTTAACGTTATAAAGAGTAGCTTGCCAGCAATAATCGGGAGATGTCGTAGCTGTACAATCTTTGACTAAAATACAGTCATAACCGAGGAAATTAGCATCTTGCAGGGTAGCCATGACGCACTGATCGGCGTTTACTCCTCCAAAGAAAAGTGTAGTTCGGCCGAGGTTCCGCAAGATACTATCTAAAGGAGTATCCCAAAAGCCACTCATCCGATATTTATCAACGCAAATATCCTCCGGTTTGGGTTTTAATTCATCGACAACCTGCGCCGCCCAACTCCCTGCCATCAGTACAGGTGCGTTGTTTTTTGGCAGCGGATCTCCCAAACCTACGCCGGATCCTGTGGGATTGTAAACGTGACGGGAAGCTGCACTAATATTGAGCAAATCGGGGCGGTTCCCCCAGTTAATCCAAATAATTGGTACTGCGTGCGATCGCAATTCTGGCAGCAAATTTGTTAAAGGATTAATTGGAGTTCGGGCGGGCGTTACATCTACGCCAATATGTGCTAGCCAACCGTCGGGATGACAGAAATCGTTTTGCATATCTATCACCAACATTGCTGCTTTTGCTAAGTCCAAACGCAGGGTTTTAGTTTCTGTTTCCAGGGTAACAGGTTGAGGCGCGATCGGCGATCGGGTGATATCAGCAATTTTGGCATCAACTTTCCAAGCATTCGGCGGTACACCCAAGGTGCGGAGAGAATCAGGATTCATATGGATTTTGGCTCAAAAACAATTTCAATCTTATAACTATTTGATTGTTACTAACTTGTCATATCTTAAATCTTTGTTATAATAATTAAGTATCCGTGGCAACTTTTTGATAATCTTTAGGATTTATTAACTTTATTACAGGCGATCGCAAATGTTAACGCCGGGCAATCATCAAATAAAAATTAAGGTAAATTTACAAAAAGGGTAAATCTATGAGCTTTACAATTCAAAATGCTTTAATTCCGGTTGATAGCGGTTATGAAACCGCAGATGTGCAAGTGGTGGAGAATTGCATAAGTGCGATCGCCCCCAAGTTAAAACCTGCGGGAACAGTTATTAACGGCAAAAATAAGCTGCTGCTACCCGGTTTTGTCAACGCGCACACTCACTCTTCAGAAATGTGGCAGCGGGGCATTATTCCCCCTCTGCCGCTGGAGTTGTGGATTGCCGAATTATACGATTTTACACCTCTCGATCCCGAACAAGTTTACTTGAGCGCCTTGGGAACTGCGGTAGAAACATTACTGTCGGGCGGAACAAGCGTAGTCGATCATTTAGTTTTGATTCCGGGGCAAGAATTAGAGACAATCGCCGCCGCAGTTCGCGCTTATCAAGAAATCGGCATCCGCGCTTTTATCGGGCCGTTAATTCAAGATGAATCCCTGACAGCGGGGATGCCTGCGGGCGATAGCGGCATGGAACACGCGGCTTACATTCGCTCGACTAAAGCTACTTTGGAATTAATGGAAACAGCCATAAAACAGTTTCAACATCCCGAAAAAGGTGTTAATATGTTATTGGCGCCGACGGGAATTCAACTGTGTTCTGATGCTTTGTTTGAAGGCTGCATCGAATTGAGCGATCGCTACAATCTTTGTCGGCACGCCCACCTCTTGGAAACCCCCGCTCAAAAACAGTTAGCTCACGAAAAATACGGCTGTAGCGCTGTCGAGCACCTGCAAAAAATTGGTTATTTGAGTCCCCGAACTTCCTTAGCGCACTGCGTTTGGCTGGACGATTCCGACATTGCGATTATGGCCGAAAGTGGAGCGACAGTCGTACACAATCCCCTCAGCAACTTGCGCCTGGGAAGCGGGATTGCACCGATTTTGAAATACCGTCAAGCGGGAGTTAACGTATCTTTTGGCTGCGACGGCGCTGCTAGCAATGACTCTCAAGATTTGCTGGAAGCGATTAAAATTGGTTCTATTTTGCACAATATCACGGATTTGGATTACCGCCAATGGATTACACCGCGCCAGTCTGTAGAAATGGCATCCCTGGGAGGATCGCAAGGCTTGAATCTCGCCGATGAAATGGGTTCGCTGACAGTCGGGAAAAAAGCAGATTTTGTGCTGTATGATTTAACCAGTTTATCATTGCTGCCGCGCACCGATCCGATCGGCTTGCTGATTTTAGGGCGCCCGACTAATGCGGTAGACAGCGTTTGGGTAAACGGCAAACAAATTGTCGCCGAAGGTAAGGTGAAAACGATCGATGTTGATGCTTTGATGCGGGAATTATTCGATCGCAGCGAGTGGACGAGCAAGCGTCAATCGCAAACGGTGAGCGAGATTGAAGCGCACTACCGCCAAGTTATGAAACTGCAAGGTTATTCTTAAAAAATTAACCAATAGAATATGATATCATGTCCGGTTGAATCACATAATTAGCGCCGCCACTAAAAATTAACGCCATCCACCTCCCACATCCCAATCACTCAGAACTTCTAGCCATGACACCCCCTAACAACCAGATAAATGTAGACGCCAGACTTGTTGCAGCTAATACCAAATTTGGTTTTAACTTGTTCAACACCCTCACCAAACAACAGCCGAATCAAAATATCTTTATTTCCCCTACTTCTGTCGCCCTCGCACTGTCAATGGCATACAACGGAGTCAGCGGAGAAACCAAACAAGAAATGACAAAAGCTCTCGAATTAACGGGAATGACTCCCCAAGAAATCAACGCAGCAAATCAAGCTTTGCAAAATAGTTTGCAGAAAGTTGACCCCAATGTCCAAGTATCAATAGCCAACTCGCTTTGGGCGAAACAAGGCTTCTCATTAAAACCCGAATTTCAGCAAACAAATCAAGAATACTACAAAGCTAATCTTACCGAACTAGATTTTACGAATCCGCAAGCTCCCAGCATCATTAACAACTGGGTGAGCCAAAAAACTCAAGGAAAAATTGATCAAATAGTCGAGGAAATTAGCCCTGCTCAAGTCTTGTTTTTGATTAACGCAATTTATTTCAAAGGCAACTGGCAAACGCCCTTTGATAAATCTCAAACTGCCAACAAAACTTTTTCTTTAAGCGACGGCAGTTCAAAACAGCATCCGATGATGTCTCAGACAGGCATTTATGGGTACTACGAAACAGACAAATTTGAAGCAGTTAGTTTACCTTACGGCAAAGAAGGTTCTCTGAGTATGTATATTTTTATGCCCAGGCTCAATAGCAACTTGGAAACTTTTTTGCAGCAATTAACAGCCGAAAACTGGAATAAATGGATGCAAGAATTTAGAGAAATAAATTGTATAATTGAAATACCCCGCTTCACAATGGAGTATAAAGTTGAACTCAAAAGCACACTCATAGCTTTGGGAATGGCAGGAATTTTTGAAATCTCAAAAGCCGACTTTTCTCCGATGACTGATGACAACGTAGCAGTAGCTTCAGTAAAACACAAAACATTTGTCGAAGTGAACGAAGAAGGTACAGAAGCAGCCGCAGTGACTTCCATCGAGTTATTCAGAAGTTTGCCTTTTCTAATGAATGTAAACCGTCCATTCTTTTGTGCCATTCAAGACGATACTACAGGAACAATATTATTTATGGGTACCATCTTTGACCCCCAATAATATCAAAATTATTAGGTGCGTCAGGAAATGTTCGATCGCCTTTTAATAAAATAACCCTCGCTGGCGCACCCTACCAAGCTAATTATACGGTAAAATATCAGTCTAAAAATAATCATATTTGCGACAAATTGATGATTAAACTGCACAAATGGCAGCGGATACTGGCTTTAATAGTTGTTTTTACGATCGCCCTTACCTCCTCCGCCATATTATCCCCGCGTCTATTAGCTCAAACCCGCCCCCCAACCCCAACAACCGAATTGCGCGGCGTCTGGCTGACGAACATTGACAGCGACGTTATTTTCTCCCGCAACAACATCATTGACGCTGTAAATCGACTCGATCAACTCAATTTCAATACCATCTATCCCACGGTTTGGCAAGGAGGGTATACGCTTTATCCGAGTGCTGCAGCCCAACGAGTATTCGGACAGGCGATCGACCCATCGCCCGGATTGAAAGACCGAGACATCCTCAAAGAAATTATAGCACAATCCCGCCAAAAAGGTATAGCAGTAATCCCCTGGTTTGAGTTTGGTTTCATGGCTCCCGCCGAATCGGAATTAGCCACACTTCACCCCGACTGGCTGGCGCAGCGGCGCGATGGTTCAACTATTTGGAAAGAAGGCAAACACGATCGAGTTTGGCTGAATCCCTTTCATCCCCAAGTGCAGCAATTTATCTTAGATTTAATCCTAGAAGTTGTCGATAATTATGATATAGATGGCATTCAATTTGACGACCATTTCGGCTTGCCAGTAGAATTTGGCTACGAGCCATTAACAGTGTCAATGTATCAGGAACAAATCAAAAGTCCTCCCTCCGACGACCCCCGCGAAACCTTCTGGGTGCGCTGGCGCGCTGACAAAATTAACGACTTCGTGGGCAGAGTTTCCCGCGCCATCAAATCCCGCAAAGAAAAATGTATTGTCAGCTTATCTCCCAACCCTTTTCACTTTGCTTTACCCGCCCACTTGCAGGACTGGTTTACCTGGGAAAGACGCGGCTACATCGACGAAATTGTGTTGCAGGTTTATCGCAGCGATATCAAGCGTTTTAGTGCCGAACTGGAACGGGAAGAAGTTAAATTGGCTAAACTTAACATTCCAACTGCGATCGGCATTTTGACTGGTCTTAAAAATAATTCCGTGCCCCTCAAACAAATTCAAGAACAAGTGCAAGAAGTGCGAAAAAGAGATTTCGCTGGGGTGTCGTTCTTTTTCTACGAAAGTTTGTCGAATTGGGCTAGGGAAACCCCCGAACAGCGCAATTATGCCTTACAAGAATTATTCCCCACAAAGATGCAGCGCCCGCCATCCGAAGGCAGAATTTGAAACGGGAGCATCTCAATGAAAGCAGCCAAGCCCTAAATTGGAGTTAGGAGTTAGGAGTCAGGAGTCAGGAGAAAAGAGTCAGAAGGAAGAAGAAAGGAGCCAGAAGAAGTGTTTTTACAAATATGAGATGCTCCCATTTGAAACCCACGCTTAAAATGAGAAAAAGCATACAGCGCTTAGGAATTGTCATCTTATTTTTAAGCGCTTTCCTAACAATTGGCTATCTCACTCCCAGAAAGTGGGGAAATTACTCGCAAGCAGATTGCACAATCTCTCTATACATTTCCAACCAAGGCATCCACACCGAAATCATTGTTCCAGTTAAAAATGAATCTTTTGACTGGAATCAATATTTACGGCTAACAGAAATAGGGCGGGATGCCACTTCTGATTATCAATATTTGTCTTTTGGCTGGGGAGATAGAGCTTTTATGTTGGAAACTCCCACATCAGGAAGTATCAACCCAGTTACAGCTTTCAAGGCGCTATTTCTCCCTACTCCGTCTACGGTGCAAGTACAAGGTTATCGGGTTTGGCCACAAAATAAAGAAACAAAATGTGTTAAACTTAGCGGGTCTAATTATCTAAACATTGTGAATTTCATTAAAAATTCATTCCAACTAGACGCAGGAGGTAATAAACTAAAAATTAGTTATGGCTACCACAACAGTGATAGTTTTTATGAAGCAAATCGCAGTTACTCTATTTTGAGAACTTGCAACGACTGGACGGCAGAAGCTTTGCAAAAAGCTGATGTCAATACTCCTTTATGGTCAACGCTTTCTTCTGCGGTTATGTTTCATTTAAATAGCGGCTGCGAATGTATATAAGAAGGAAGAGGATCGATGTGAAGAAGGAAGAAGGAACAAAAATAAACTATTCCCAATTCCTAATGCCCTGTTTGGCCGATGCCCGATGCCCCATGCCCGATGCCCAATTCCCCATTCCCAAATATTATGAATGTAATTCCAGCGATCGACTTATTGGATGGAAAATGCGTCAGATTGTATCAGGGAGACTACGCGAAGTCTCAAACTTTTAACGACAACCCCGTCGCAGTCGCCAGACAGTGGGTAAATGAAGGCGCAACCATGCTGCATTTAGTAGACCTCGACGGCGCCAAAGCAGGTCATCCAGTCAACCAAGCAGCCATTGAAGCGATCGTCCGATCAGTAGACGTTCCCTGTCAAGTAGGTGGGGGAATGCGCGATCGCGCTTCTGTTGCTGCTATCCTCAATTTAGGCGTTCGGCGCGTCATTCTCGGCACTGTCGCAGTCGAACAACCGCAATTAGTCGGCGAATTGTGCGCCGAATTTCCCGATCGAATTCTGGTCGGCATCGACGCCAGAAATGGTAAAGTTGCTACTAGAGGCTGGCTAGAAACTTCGGAAGTTTTAGCGACAGAATTGGCGCAAAAAATGGCCGAGTTAGGGGCGGCTGAAATTATTTACACCGACATTCACCGCGACGGTACTATGGAAGGGCCGAATTTGGAATCTTTGCGCGAAATTGCTAACGCTATTTCGATTCCGGTGATTGCTTCCGGTGGCGTTAGTTCGATCGCAGATTTGTTGAGTTTGCTGGCTTTGGAACCAATTGGTGTCAAAAGTGCGATCGTCGGTAGGGCAATTTATACCGGCGATATCTTGCTAAAAGAAGCAATTCAAGCAGTCGGACAAGGGCGGTGGCAAGATGTACCGCCAGATTTGGGTTCTTCAAGTTTTGCTTGATACAGCAAATTCCACATTTATGAAGTACACCCGCCTCTGGCTCAATCCCCGTAGGGACAAAGGCTTTCGCCCAAGGAGTGTCAACTTTCCACGTCAAACCCGCAGTCCGACAGGGGTTGAAACCCCTGTCTCAAAGCACAAGTCCTCTGAAGAGGACTAAAGAAATGGGTAACAACTCATCAGTCCTCTTCAGAGGACTTTTGCTATTAGACAGGGACTTCAGTCCCTGGCGGTCTTTCGGCTTAAGTTGACACTAATGGACTCTTGGAGTGTCCCTACTACACTTCATAAATTCAATCATCAATTAACGTAGCATTGTCTTTCTTACCATCACCGTAACCATGTTTTTGAACCATACAATTACAGCTTTAAGTTCTGGGATGGCTTCTCTAGTTGCCCCCATACCTTTGTTAGCAACAGTCGAAGCAGAAAATTCGCCGATCGTCCTCAGCGGAGTTTTGCTCAGTTTGGTAGTGATTTATATCGCCAGTAAAATCGGCGCGGAAGTGGCTCTAAAGTTTGATTTTCCCCCGGTTTTGGGTGAACTTGTAGCAGGGGTGATTATTGGAATATCTGCTTTACACTTGATCGTTTTTCCCGGAAGCGAGCTGTCAGCCTCAGACTCAGGGATTATGACAGTTCTGCAATCGATTAATCATCTGTCTCCTGCCGCCTTCACCAGTGTGTTTGAATCGCAGAGTGAAGTCATTTCAGTGCTAGCTGAATTGGGCGTAATTATTCTGCTGTTTGAAATTGGCTTAGAGTCGGATCTCAAACAACTCAAGCAAGTCGGAATTCAAGCTACCGTTGTCGCCTGCGTAGGTGTGGCAGTTCCCTTTGCCGCCGGTACTGCGGGCTTGATGATAATTTTCCACACGGCGGCAATTCCAGCAATTTTTGCGGGGGCAGCTTTGACGGCAACCAGCATTGGAATTACATCTAAAGTGTTGTCTGACTTAGGACAACTGAACTCTAAAGAAGGTCAAATTATTGTCGGTGCGGCGGTGATTGATGATGTGTTGGGAATTATTGTCCTGGCTGTTGTCGCCAGTTTAGCCAAAACCGGGGAGATTGATGTTGTTAATGTCATCTATTTGATTGTCAGTGCAACTGTTTTTCTGCTAGGTTCGATTCTGTTGGGTGGTGTCTTCGACAAAACCTTCTCGGCGGTGGTGGGTCAACTCAAAACTCGCGGCAATATTCTCATCCCGGCATTTATTTTTGCCTACTTCATGGCTTTTCTGGGCAACGCAATTCATCTCGAAGCGATTTTGGGTGCGTTTGCTGCGGGCTTGGTGTTGGATGAAAGCGATGCGCGCAATGAGTTGGATGAACTGGTGAAACCCATCGCCGATTTATTTGTGCCCATCTTCTTTGTGACGGTGGGAGCACGGGCGGATTTGGGGGTTTTGAACCCAACAGTGCCGGATAATCGGGCGGGACTTTTGATTGCCGTATTTTTGATTGTGGTTGCTATTTTGGGCAAGATCGTAACAGGTTGGGTGGTGTTTGGTCAGCCTGGAATCAATCGATTGGCGATCGGAGTGGGGATGATTCCTCGGGGCGAAGTCGGGTTAGTGTTTGCCGGCATCGGTTCCGCGAGTGGGGTTTTGGATAAACCGTTAGAAGTCTCGATTATTATCATGGTGATTCTGACGACATTTTTAGCGCCGCCTTTTCTGCGGATTGCCTTTGGTGATACGGTAGAGCCTCCTGCTAGTGGGGAACTTTCTAGCGAGAAAATCGTTTGATATCAAATCCGCCCTTCATCGGAATTATTCATCTCTCTGTTCTCGAACTCTGCGTTCTCTGCGTACTCTGCGGTTTAATCATTCCCATCCAACCGGAAACGATATGATAGAGGGAATTTGAGTCTGGGCGATCGACTAATTTAGACACAAAGGTCGATCGTCCAAATTGTCTTACCCGTAATATCATGTCCCCTCGATTCCCCCAAATCACGTAGGGGCGGGTTCACCAACCATATTTGCCAATAATTGACAATCTCAAAAACCCGCCCCGACCGGGATATTATGGTCAATCGATCGTCCAAATTGTCTTACCCGTAATATCCTGTCCCCTCGATTACCCGAAATCACGTAGGGGCGGGTTCACCAACCATATTTGCCAATAATTGACAATCTCAAAAACCCGCCCCGGCCGGGATATTATGGTCAATCGATCGCCCAAATTTATCTAGCCGTAATCATAAGTCCTAAGTTGTGAGAAGCGGCTACAGCTTGACTTTCAACTGATAACAATTGTCAGCGAGTTTAATCAGTTCGCCCAGGCCCCAAGTACCTTGATCGTTCAAAAGTTCCGCTAGTTGATTCGGGATGGCTTCTACGCCCAGAAATGCCCCGCTGATGGCACAAGCCATTGCTGCGGTGGTATCCACATCGCCACCGACGGCGATGCTAGTGCAGAGAGTTTCCCAGTAATCTTGAGGCGTTCTCAAAAACGCATATAAACTCCACAAGACGCTACCAACTACAAAAGGGGAAATTCCTTGCCAAGAGTGCTCGTAGTTTAACGGGAGTCCAGCTCTAGAAATCAACTCTACGGCTTCTTCTGGGGGCAATTTCACCCAATCAATCAAATCTTTGAGCAAAGCAGCAAAGGAAGGATCGACTTCTCCTACCCATTCGCTCAGTTGACCGAGAAATGGCTCAGTTTCTATCATCATGTCAGATTGAAGGGCGATCGCCACAGCCCCGGCGATCGCCACAGCCCCAGCAGAACACCGCGAATCTTGATGGGTGATGCGCCCTTGATCGCAAGCAGCTTGTACAAGCTGGGACGGGTCATCGTAGAATATTAAGCCGATCGATCCAGCCCTCATCGCACTGCCATTACCAGCATTGGGAGCACGAGTACCAGCTTCTTGCCAAGCAACGCCCCGAATCAGGCGGTTTGCAGCTTCTTCTGTCGATCGACCGCGCCCGACAATGCGCTCTTGAGCGAAAATGTCAGCAATACGGGTGGCGTAGTCGCTGGGGTCGAATTCCCCGCAAGCGACATAGCTTTGGAGGAGTTCGCGGGCGAGTTGGGAGTCGTCGGTGTATTGACCAAAAGGCAAGCCGAACCGATCGCGATCTTTGATTTTTTTGAGTCTAACTTCGTAGTTGACAAAGTTTTGGCAAACTTCGGGAGGATAGCCTTCTACTCTACAGCCTATAGCGTCGCCCAGACACTGACCGATCAGACAACCTCTAAATTGTTCGAGACGCGGTACTGTCATTTATGTAGTTTTGAGTAGGTCGATCTAATCTTATGTTAAATCCCCGAATTCTTAAAGCCTGCTGTGGAGAGTCAGAGCGCCCGCTACTAGCACTAACTACTTGTCTATCCCCTTTTTTTCTTGAATTTGAGCTGACGACTTTTATTTTATTTAAACAAATAATTTAGATACGATATAACAGTTTCCAACCTACTTAATAAATGCTATATAGAGGAATGTGCAAGCAGTTATTTACCAACAATTGCTACAGCACCGCTTTGCAAAACAGGAATTTCAATTCGGAACTCTGCTCCTTGATGGGGTTGAGAGAAGCACTGGATGAAGCCACCGTGCTTATCAACTACAATTTGATAGCTGATGGATAGCCCTAATCCAGTTCCTTTACCCGTTGGTTTTGTGGTGAAGAAGGGATTGAATACCTGTTGTCTAACAGTTTCCGGCATCCCAGGCCCATTGTCTTGAACTTGAATTACTACATTTTTTGAATAACCAGAATGAGTTTCGTTTGTGACTAGCTTAGTCCGAATAGTGATGCGACTGGGATTTGTTTGGATGTCTTTTCGAGAACGCTGATTGTCGTAGTTTTCTAAAGCATCGATCGCATTTGCCAGAATATTCATAAAGACTTGGTTCAACTGTCCGGCATAGCACTCTACTCGCGGTAAGTCACCGTACTCTTTGACAATTTCAATAGCAGGATGAGCCGGGTTTGCCTTCAGCCGATTTTGCAAAATCATCAATGTGCTGTCAATTCCCTCGTGGATATCAACTGGCTTCATTTCTGCCTCATCCAGCCGCGAGAAGTTTCGTAGCGACAGGACAATTTGACGAATGCGATCGGCTCCTACCTTCATTGAAGTCAGCATTTTGGGCAAATCTTCACTAATGTAGTCCAGCTCGAACTCTTCAATTTTTTCCTGAATTTGGGCATTAGTTGGATAGGTTTGCTGGTAAAGCTGAATCAACTTTAGTAAATTTTGCGTGTAGTCGGCAGTATGGCTCAGGTTGCCATAGATAAAGTTGACTGGATTATTAATTTCGTGAGCAACACCAGCAACCAGTTGCCCCAAACCTGACATTTTCTCTGCCTGAATAAGCTGTGCCTGAGTTTGCTGTAAGGTTTTGAGTGCAACCTCAGCTTCCTCTTTTGCTTGCCTTAACGCAGCTTCGGCTTGCTTGCGCTCAGTAATATCGAGTGTGAAGGAGCCAACTCCAACAATCTTTCCAGCCTCCCCTACTAAAGGCGTATTGAACCATTCGCAAATAATGGTTTTGCCGTCTTTCGTAATATTTTCGTTGACGTTGTAGCGTCCTCTGGGCTCACTCAACAGCTCGTTCAGAACTCGATCGACTACCTTTCTGGCAGACGCAGGCACAATTAATTCTGCGGCATGGTGTCCGATCGCCTCTTTCGCCGTGTAACCAAAAATCTTCTCTGCCGCTGGATTCCAGGCCGTGACTTTAAAGTTTAAATCCCATTCCAAAACGGCCAGTGAAGTTTGGCGGAATAGAAAAGATAGCCGCTGCTGCGAGGCTTTGAGTTCTTCTTCTACCTGTTTCCGTTGAGTAATGTCAATCCCTGTTTTGATGATGTACTCAATTTCTCCCCGATCGTCCAGTAAAGCAGTATCTGACCAGGCAATCAGTCTGAGTTGTCGATCTTTGGTCATCCAACTGCCTTCATACTGCTGGGGAAAATTACCAGATTGTAAAGACTCAAAAGTAGTTTTGGCTTGTCTAGCTAAGTCTGAGTTGGGGAACAAGTCCCAAATGTAGCGCCCTTTCACTTCACTAAACGAGTAATGAGTCATTTGTTCGCAAGCTCGGTTAAAGCGAACGATTTGTCCCTGCGGGTCGAGCACAACTACCAGGGCACCTGCAATTTCAAGAATAGCTGAAACAAAATTGCGTTCCACTTCAACAGCTTTAATCAGTTCCTCTAACTGGGTTGCCATATTGTTAAAGGCGATCGCCAATGTCCCCAGTTCGTTTTGGCTGTCGATGTTGAGCCGTGTCTCTAATTGCCCCGCACTGAGTTCAGTAGCTGCCGTGGTTAAGCGCTGGAGGGGCACCACAATTTGCCGAATAAATACAAAGCCAATGCCAACAGCGACGATCGTCACCAGCGCCAATGAGCCTCCCATAACTGAGAGCATTTGGTAAACGGGAGCATACGCCTCAGCCGTTGGCAGTTCTACAACCACATTCCAATTCACGCTCCGAACTAAGGCACTGGCTCCCAATACTTCTACCTGCTTTAGACCCTGATAAACGTTAAGGCGCTTAGTATCTTGGGATGCTTTCAAGAATTGAAAAAAGGGACGCTTAGAAATATCTTCAAGTTGAAATGTTTCTGGCTTACTACCCTTTTGAGCAATGAGAAAATTACGCTCATCAACTACATAGACATAACCCGTCTTGCCCACCTCCGTTTGGGAAACAATAAACCAGAGAAAGTTGAGATTTATCTCTGCTAATAGCACCCCATCCACCTCATCTCGCTCATTCCGAATCGGAACCGCCAGAATGGTCTTTGGTTCGTGGGTTTGAGGATTAATTTCTACAGGACTGACATAATCTTCCTGTTGTTTAAAGGCACGAATAAACAGTGGCGAATTGGCGGGATTTTCTAAATTGAGCGGTTCGTAGGGCGAAACTGACGCGACAACTTGTCCCTTCCGGTTCAAAATGGCAACGGCTTCATAAGCATCATTATGACGAGTCAACCCTTCCAACAGGCTCTGCTGCGCTTGAGGTTGAAAGTTGGTGAGTCCTTTGACCCTAGCTAAATAGCTCAGTTTTCGTTTCAAGTCATCTAGATAATTATCAATCTGCCCTGCTGCTGTCTGACTACGCGCTTGTTGGAGCGATCGCGATTGCTGGATCTGCGCCTGAAAGCTGAGGTAGATCAACAACCCACCAGTGGGCAGTAAGCTCAGGAGAACCAAAAATATCAAACCATACCGGAGCTGATGTGCAATAGATAAGAAGCGTGGCCAGGGATGAGAAGGAGAGCTTTTGGCGATCGGCAGAGCGCGATCGTTGCGTTGATTTTGCATCGGACTTAGGATCAATTTTGGTAAATCAATTAATCGGCGCACTAAGGAGAAACATCGATTTTGCCAGTCGTCACAGCTTCTCGGATGGTCTTGAAAGTGTCCTCTTCCTGAGACGTGAGACTACCACGGAAAGGGGCAAAGTCGTAGATATTTTCCTTGAGCCCAAACTTGTAAAGTTTTCCTTCCCAGCGACCTTGCTGGGTTAACACGGCCGCATTTAGCACCAGATTGGGAATGTCCTGCAGAACGCTAGTTAGGACTTTGCCGGGAGCCAGTTCGTACTGATCCTTTGCCCAACCAATCACAAAGACTCCTGGCTTTTGCGTAACGGCTTTTAGGGCGGCTAATCCTGCCTCATCCGCGTTGAAGGTCAAAACATCTACTCCAGAGGCAACCATATCCGTTGCGACTTTGGTGGCTTTGTCCGTATCACTCCAAGTGTTGAGAAAAGCAGTCGAAGCTTGAACAGAGGGATTCGTTGCCTTCACTCCCCGCCTAAACAAGGCTTCTTCTTCTTTATAAACCGGATAAGGTGCACCCACAATATAGCCAACTTTATTGCTTTTGGTCTTCATGGCAGCCAAAGCGCCTGTGAGGTACCCCACCTCACCCGAGCGAAAGGCAACAGCCCCCAAATTTCTGTTATTCCCTGGATGCGTTGTAACCAGGGCAAATTTCGTTCGTGGAAATTCTTGAGCGACCTTTTCGGCAGCTTTGGCATAGCCACCATTGGCTACAATTACCAGGTCATAGCCTGACTGGGCATATTTGCTAATGGCAGCTTCACTATCTTCACCGTCAAGACCAGTAAAGTCTACCTGAGCATTAAATTTATTTTTGATTAGATTCAATCCTTCAAAAGAAGCTTGAGCCCAACTGTTGTTGTCTTTGGAGCCTCTGGTGACCATTGCCACTCTAAAGCTGCTAGAGGTAGTTGCTTCAGGGGAAGAGTTTACGTTCGGAGTCGATCGACTGCAACTGATCGCCAAAAATAGAGCTAGAGCCGCCAGAGTCATTTGTTTGAAAAGAGATTGAATTCGCATAATAGCTTTTCGCAGGAATATTACTTTTTCTAGGTCGATAAATTTGTTGAATGGTACCTCAACAATCTTCACAACTCTTACTGTAGCTGGCATTTAATGACTCTGGCCGATTCAGCGTACCACTCATTTAACCTCAAAAACAAGTAAGGACACGGCACTGCCGTGTCCTTACAAATCTAACCTGCAATTAACCGAATTCGCGATTACTTAACAAACAGCATTTCTTGATAAGTAGGCAGAGGCCACAAATCATCAGCCACTTCACCTTCCAGAGCATCCGCATACTGGCGAACCTCATCCATCAAAGGACGAATTGTTTGCGAAGCATACTGCATATGGTCTTCGGTCGAAGCAAAATCGTGCTTGCTCAAAGCATCACTCAACTTGCTCGCAGTATCCATCATTGACTTAACCAGCACCGCTACTTTTTCGGCACTTTCCTTTTCCAGCTCAATCCCAATCTCTTTCAATTTAGAAATCGTGCCGGAAAGTTCAGCTAAATACCTCACCGCTGCGGGGTAAATAATGGTTTTTGCCATGCTTGATACCAGTTTTGCTTCGACTTCAATTGCCAGCAAATACTGCTCTGCATAAACATCGTAACGGCTTTCCAATTCAACGGGAGTCAGAACACCTGTCTTTTCAAACAAGTCTTCAATGTATCCTTCCTTCAATACGGGCAAAGCATCTGCCGTAGTCCGCAAGTTAGCTAAACCCCGTTCCTCAACGGCCATTTTGTGCCATTCTTCCGAATAGCCGTTGCCGCCAAATATAACCGCGCCGTGCTCATCCATCACTTCTTTCAAAACAGTTTGGATGGCAGCATTCAGTTCAGTTCCGTTAGCCAAATCGCTTTCTAATTTGTTAGCAATCCAGTCCAAAGAATCTGCAAGAATTGTATTCATCGCCACCAGCGGCCCGGAAACAGACTGACCGGAACCTACTGCACGGAATTCAAATCGGTTTCCAGTAAAGGCAAAGGGCGAAGTCCGGTTTCTGTCCCCAGCATCCTTCATGAAAGTAGGCAGTGTTTCTACACCTAAGTTCATAATTCCCCGACATTGAGAGTCCTTAATTTCTCCCCGGCTAATTTGCCCGAAGATATCTTCTAATTGCGAACCCAAATAGACAGAGATAATTGCTGGCGGAGCCTCATTTGCACCCAATCGGTGGTCGTTGCTGGCAGTCGCAACTACCGCGCGCAATAGCGGGCCGTATTTGTGAACTCCGCGAATCACAGCGCCGCAGAATACTAGAAATTGTATGTTCGAGTGCGGTGTATCGCCTGGGTCTAATAAGTTTCCTTGGGTGGCATTGCCGACCGACCAGTTGACGTGTTTGCCAGAACCGTTAATGCCGGCGAAAGGCTTCTCGTGCAGCAAACACATAAAACCGTGTTTCTTCGCAGTGTTGCGGAGAATTGTCATGGTTAATTGTTGATGGTCGCTGGCGACGTTTGCAGCTTCAAAAACTGGTGCAATTTCAAACTGACCGGGAGCTACTTCGTTGTGGCGGGTTTTGGCAGGAATTCCCAGCCGGTACATTCTTTCTTCTACTTCTTGCATGAAGACTTGAACGCGCTCTGGAATCGCTCCAAAATAGTGGTCGTCAAATTGCTGACCTTTCGCAGGAGGTTTGCCAAAAAGGGTGCGACCTGCTAGCAGTAAATCGGGGCGACTGGTGGTGAAATTGGCATCTACCAGGAAGTATTCTTGTTCGGGCCCGCAACTGGAATTGACGGGAGCAACTTCGGTATTTCCTAATAGCTTTAACACTCGGATTGCTGCTTTGTTCATTGCGGCAATGGAACGCAAAAGCGGCGTTTTCTTGTCTAAGGCTTCACCTGTCCAGGAGATGAAAACAGTGGGAATGCACAATGTCATGCCGTTGTCTGTTTCCATGACATAAGCAGGGCTGGTGACATCCCAGGCTGTATATCCGCGAGCGGCGGCAGTGGAGCGAATGCCGCCGTTGGGGAATGAGGAGCCATCGGGTTCGCCTTGTACTAGAACTTTACCTGCAAATTCTGAGATGACGGAGCCATCGCCTTGCACTGAGATGAAAGCATCGTGCTTTTCGGCGGTGCTGTTGGTTAGCGGGTAAAATACGTGGGCGTAGTAGAGGGCTCCTTTGGAAATAGCCCAATCTTTCATTGCTGCTGCAACTACATCAGCTACGGAATCATCGAGTTTTTGGCCTGTTTGAACGGTGTTTTTTACTGATTTGAAAATACTTTTGGGCAGACTTTCTTGCATTTTGCTCAGACTAAAAACGTCTGTTGCCCACAAATCTTCTAGCCGCTTGGGAGGCTGGGCAGGCATCTGTTTGCGGTTGACGATTTGAGAAATTGCTTGAACGCGCGATTGGTTTCCACTCATGGTTATTTTTATTGGGATTGCAGGACGAGTTGTTGATAAAAAATAGATGTTAGCAAAAGTCTAACGATTGACGAATATGTTGGATTTACCCAAGATTTTGCACCATTCTCAAGAACGGGCTCTTCGGCCCGTTCCACAAGAGATCAATTTTCTCGCTTCACAGCCCGTCCAGCCTGTTCATAAAAGGCTAATTGAGAATGGTGCAACATATGAGATTTACCCAACATTTTTTGTCAAAGCTAACTTTTGCGAGAATGCCTTTTTTGGCAGGCTCTACAAGATTGGATGAGCGAGGCGCAATCACTTCGCCGTCCACCGGGCGTGACAATCCTGTGTGAGATGCGGTTGGATTTCGGTTATTAGCAAGAAGATAGATGGCAAGAGCCTGTACAAACTTGAGTCAACATTATAGATGTCTGCACTGCACAAATTTAGTAACTAATATTCACCCTGGTCAGCTCAAAAATTTTGTGCGAATCAATTCCGATGAATTCAGGTCAAAACTACTTATGGTTTTTAACGGTTCGACGATCGATAAATCGCAGTCCAGCAAACAACGCACTCGTTTAGGGGTTTTGGAGAATTATGGAGAGTACACAATCTACACTTGGAGAGTTTAAACAATCATTAACAAAATAAATGTATCGCAGGCTACAGAATTTTATGTTTTTTTTAGAAAGGTCGATCGCACCGATCGCACACAACCCCAGGGTTTCAGTGTAACAGGGCATGGGGCATGGGGCATGGGGCATGGGGCATAGGGCATGGGGCATGGGGCATGGGGCATGGGGCATACCTCACCACGCGATCGAACCGCTATATAATAAATAAAGTCTGGCAACTCTTCTAAAAGTTGGTGCGACAATTTGCCGTAGAAATCTTTACGAGATTTGGGAACTTATTAAACTGTTATAGCCGCAGTTTATTGAGCATAAATGAATAAGTTGATAATTTTTAGTTAACTCGTTGGTAATCGGAAGACTTCAGAGTATGAGCCAAAAAGCGTTCTGTGTAGTACAAAGCTAATTGATTGCTCGGCCCATTAAAAACTGCATCAAAGGCGTGTTCAGCCCAAGGAATTTCGAGCAAAATAGCCCGCTCGCCCGTGGCTCGCAATCGTTGGTAGAGCGATCGACCAAACTTGGGCTGAACGATATGGTCGCGACCTGCATAAACCAGTAGAGAAGGGGGAAGATTGGGTTTAATATAATTTATGGGAGAAGCCCGACGGTAAAGCTCATTGAGTTCATCTGGCGTTCCTCCCAAAAAGGCACGTAAGACGGCTCGAACATTTATGGCATCAGGAAAAGGTGGGTCATTGTATCCCCGGATCAGGTCATTTGGCCCGTAATAGTTCACTACTGCTCGAACTGGAAGCACACTAGAATCATAAGCAGTTAGCATTGCTAAATGGGCACCTGCAGACCTTCCCATCAGAGCAATTCGATCGAGATCGATTTCCCAATCAGCAGCATGAGTTTTGATATAGGAAAGAGCGGCTTGTACGTCCTCAAGCTGAGCAGGAAATCGATACTTGGGAGCGTGGCGGTAAGCGATTGCAACCACACAATAGCCTTGGGCGGCCATGTAGCGGCTGAATTCCTCATTGGAATCGGGATTGCCTCTCTGCCAAGCTCCTCCGTAGAGCGTGATAATCGCCGGATATTTGCCAATTTGCATCGGCCGATAAAGGTTTAGTTGCAGTGAAACTCCGTCAGGGTTGGCAAATCCAATAGCCCGATCGATCCTAACCTCTCTGATGGGAATTCCTCGGAACGCATCTGCGAGGATAAACGCTTGAGGGCGTAGCTGCGCGCGATCGGCTTGAGGAATCGCTGCTAAATAGTTTTCCCCTAAAACAGCTTGCATTTGGGTAGCTATGGCTGCATTGGCTGCTGGGAACTGAATCAGGGGAAGCAGGCCCAGGATGAGGGCGAACAGGTTACAAATCAGTAAAATAATGTAGACTTTACCTTGATGCCGTCTGAGCAGGTTCAGCAGAAGGGCGATCGTATTGATAGCAACCAACCAAGGACTGATTTCTGGTGCTCCCACCGCCAAAGGGTACAGGAACATCGTGGGTGCTGGTACGATCACCCAGAGACTGAGAAATAGGGCGATCGTACTTAGGAACCAAGAAATAAATGGCGAGACTAAGAATGCTGCCAATAAGGGTAACTTTTTGCGGTTCTTCTTGTGGATCATCGGATTTTTGCAGCCTAATTTTTAATCAGTTTATACCAATTTTTTATGAGGCCTCGTAGAATCCGATCCCCCCTAGCCAAGAGGGCGGGCACTCTTGGCACCGCCCCTACTAAGGGGGGGACAAGATTCCGATCAAAGTCAACCCCTACTCCCCAACAATCAGGGGGATTTAGGGGGATCGAGATATGTGCAACTTCACATTAAATTGGTATTAAACTAATATCATCGCCCTAAAATATGCTACAATGACACTGAGACTTTAACAAAAATTGCCTCAAAGTAGATTCCCAAAAAGCATTGATTTAACACCTAAGTCGTTAAAAATAATTTAATCGCCTTGCGCCACCAACAGGATAAATCTTTGGGGAACGAGTTCTTACATCACTATTGCATAAATTTGGATAATTGGAAGTACATTTTAGATTCAAGCATTAGCTCTAGCAATCCTAAATCATTTGTGAATTTCTTACTCCCTCCCCAAGGCATCGGGGAGGGTTGGGGTGGGGTAAAAATTTACGACTCCTGCAAGGATTTCTATATGACTGATGACTATCGGGTTTGGACATTTTCTATAATTGCATTTTTTTGAAACTGGTAAGCTAAGGCGCATCTAAATTTTATACTCACGTTTGATGAAATTATTGTGCGTATCTTGCCCGCCCCAAAATACAAGTTAGATGCCCGACAGCTTATCAACTGCGCTAATTCGGTTGAATTAGGTGGAGCCACTTATAATCCAATACGGTTCAGTTAACACTGTTAATTCCCCGGAGATCCCCCTAAATCCCCCTGATTGTTGGGGAGTAGGGGTTGACTTTGAGCAACTTCTTGTCCCCCCCTTGTAGGGGCGGTGCGACCCCTACTCCCCGTGCCCGCCCTTGGCTTGGCTAGGGGGGATCGATCTTAACTGAACCGTATTGACTTATAATCGGCGTCAAGAGCCTTTTTATCGGTTAAAATGTATAGTACAAAAAGCCCATCTCACACCGCTATACAGCGGATTCCAGGTTTATGAAGTACAGTAGCAGCAGCTTGTAAACCAGTTTTTAAAGTGCTGTGGATTAACCCGCGTCAAGCGCCGTAGCTAGTAAAACATCAAC
>NZ_JAUBUJ010000051.1:0-58345 GCF_036705405.1 Microcoleus sp. B13-B6 | reverse complement strand
TGGACACTGGCATTTGAGCGCTTGCCAGGGGAGTCTTTGAGTTTCCCACTCTCTCGTGCGGCTTCGATTCGCACAACCAGGTCGCCATCGTAAGGACTTTTATCCCCTTTAACTTTCACATAGTCGATACTGCTACACTCGAATTCACTATGCGTTAGTAACCGAAGGGGGTTCGCTCCCTCTTCTCTGGTTGAGAATACCCAGTTATTACCGCCAATGGTGTGCCAATACAGTTGATGTCCTGCCTTGATGTTTCCACAACGGCGTTTTGCCCAACGTCGAAGTTTCAGGTATGTGAGGTTATCTTGTTTAGAGAGTTCTCCAACGGTTTTGGTGTCAGAGTTGGTATAGAAAGAAGTCCATCCCCTTATTACAGGGTTTAAGTCTCTAATTAACGCCGATTGTGGCGATGACCTATGTTTTTTGATGATTCTTCCGATTTCCTCTTGGTGAGCCTTACTTGACTTCTTATTTGGGGTAATGAGTGTGTTAAAACCTAATATTTCACCGTGCGTACTTAAACTGCTTCGATGCTTTCCAGCAGGGTATTGCCGGATGTGATGACCTAAAAAGTCAAAACCAGCTTTACCATCCTCACTTAATTCATTTTTGAAAGTGTGAGTTAGCCTCGTCTTCTCAGGTTTTAATTCTAAACCCATGCCAGCTAACCATTCCGAAATTATCTCTCGGCATCTTTGGATTACGGCTTTTTCTTCACATAGAATCACAAAGTCATCGGCATATCGGATTATGTTCGGACTGCCTATTTGTTTGCCAAATATGGAAAGTGATTTCCTTATCCATCCACTTTGTGCAGATGGAAACTCTTTTTCTATGCGTTGCTCCAAACCGTGGAGGGCAATGTTTGCCAGTAACGGAGAAATGACCCCACCCTGTGGCGTACCCTCAGATGTAGCAGTGAACGCTCCATCGTCAATTACTCCAGACTTTAGCCAGGATTTTAATTGTCTCCTGACCTTGCCTTTTATGTTCAACTTTTGGAGTAGTTCATAATGGTTAATACGGTCAAAACACTTGGCTATGTCTGCATCTAGTACAAACTTCGCCTTATGTTGAATACAGAATTTAATCTGCTTAATCGCATCGTGGCATGACCTGCCTGGTCTAAAACCATAGCTGTTTGGCTCAAAAATTGCCTCCCATTCCGGCTCAAGTACGGATTTTACTACGGCTTGTAAAGCTCTGTCATACATTACAGGTATACCCAGGGGGCGTTTTTCATTACTTCCTGGTTTTGGAATCCAAACTCTTCTTGTTGGTTTTGATTTTCCAGTTAGCTTTAATTCCCTTGCCAGTTCTAGACGAGCTGCTGGGGATAAGCTTTTTAGCCCGTCCACTCCTGCCGTCTTTTTTCCCTGGTTGTCCTGAGTGACCCTTCTTACTGACAAAATCTTATTAGACCAAGACCTCATCAGCGTCTTTTGAAGTTTACGAACTTTCTTGACATCTCCACAACGGGAAGCAGCGAAAATGCGTTTTTGCAACTTGAAAACATATCTTTCGGCTTGACGCCAATTAATAGTTTTCCATCCCTCTGTATTCGTTTCCAAATCAGATTTAGGCTTGTTCATTACTAATTGCACCTTTTCACTTAATCACCTTCGCGGTTTACGTCAGCATATCCTGGGCATTACCCCATCCCTTTTTCGGCATTACCTGTTATTTCAGGTTAGGCATTGGCTTCTTAAACCATCCCAGCCTTTCGCAGCGTGTAGCCTGACAGCCTACCTCAACAATCGATTTGAAGAGGAACATACAAAAGGATTACTTCGTTCCTACTATCCATTGATTAAATCCGTTAGGGTTTGTCTGTCCGCCGGGGTTCTAGGTGATGCGCTATCTCGGTTGTAAAATCCTGATAGTCCTTACCCTTGTCAGATGTTCCTGACCCAGAAGTTCAGATTTCTCTGATGAGCTTATATCCTCTAGGCATATTTTACGGCGGTTATATCGACAATTCGCTAGCTTGCGCTTCTACCCCACGACTTCATTACTTTCGCAATGATTCGGTTAGAGGATTTTTGCTGGCGTTGTCGGTATTCAGCTATCCCGATTGTACGCTTTCACCCCCGCTTTACATAAAGTTTGTCATTCTTTATGTAGGGGAAACCAAATTCATATCTGGTTCCTTGTGTGCTTTCAATCACGCATCATGATGTCAGGACTTGATTTATTTTGGATTTTAGTTATGATGTTGGTTGGCACCTTCATCTTTCCTGTTTTCCCCTAGTTGTCTTAGCTAGATACTCGACTAGGTTTTCTCACCTGCATGGATAATAAGTTGTCGGCAATAGGGGATTAAAGTGCGAACTCTAACCCTGATGGGCTTACCCTATCGCTGCTAGCCATCCCCCTTTTAAGGTTTCGGCTAAACGAATCGCACTCACAACAATATAATACCATTATTGTTTATAATTGCTTATAAACTCAATGAAGTTTTACAATACTCCGAACAGTTTTTCTCTGGCCCAATGGCTGATTCTCGCTTGACTTCGATCGACTGTGGATAATTAAATCAATGTCGGCTCCACACCGGGATTGCATTTAATTCGACTTTTTTAGTGCTCCTTGCCCCGCGTAAGCTTGTAGTATCGTTCCCCCAACTTTCCTGAGTATTGACTCGATCAGATGATATTATTATTTTTGAGCCGGCTGCCGACATTCAGAAGATTGGTTTGTACACAACCCTTAAAAGTTATGAGAATTAATATAATTAGCCGAGTTGGAAAGATTTTGGAGAGCCGAGATGATCCGTCGGCTTCTCAATAAAATCTGTTAGAGATTTCGATCGCGTACTTGTCCCCTAACCGTATACCTACGTATATATATTATTAATTAAAAAGATATACTGTAGAAAGTTGCCTACAAAGCGCCAGAAAATATGCACCCCCACCTCCAGCGCCAACTCGAACAGCTTGGTTTAGTCGGCGAGTCTCCCCCTCCCACTGCTGAGCAGTGGCAGCTTTTATTAGAGCAGGTAAGTTCTAGCTATGACAAAGTTCAGAGTCAGCAAGAACTTCAGCAGCAGGATTGCTTGAACTCAGAGACGGTGCCGTTAAAGGATTTAACCCACTCGCCCCAGTCCCCTCAAGACTCTCCAACAGCTTCAGAATTCGATCGACTGCGGGCGAGTGTCAACAGTTTGGGGGCGGGATTGTGTATCCTTGACGCGAAGGGCTGTGTAATCTCGGTGAATCCAGAGGCCGAACGCTTGCTGGGGTGGCGAGAGTCGGAACTTGCAGGCGTTTCTCTGCTAGAGCGCATCGGGAAGCAAAAGGAAGGCCACAAATCCCAAGTTTTGACGGAGCCGAAACAGTCGCCCAGCAAGAGTGAAGATAGGCCGATCGCACCTACACTAGATTTACAACAGGCGATCGCTTCCCGTCAACCTTGCAACAACTGGGACGACGAGTTTTTGTGTCGCGACGGCAAGATTTTACCAGTTTCCTATTTTTTCCATCCCGCATTTGAGGGCAGCGAAATATCAGTCTTGGTGTTTTTTGACCTTTTTGACATTAGAGAACACAAGCAATCGCTCTCGATACTGCAAGCAGTTCTAAAATCTACAGATGCAGGAATTCTGGCCGTTGACATCAACGGCAATGTATGCAATTATAATCAGAAATTTCTAGAGCTGTGGGGTTTGTCCGCCAGCCAAGGAAAGTTGAGCCGATCGACCTTCGGCCCAGTCAAAAACACGATCGAAACAGGATTCCCATTCGACAGGGAACAATTAAAAGACCCGCAAGGATTTCTCCAAAACGTGCTCAAAGTGTCGGCAGATTCAGATACTCAAATCAGCGAATTATTAGAATTTAAAGACGGAAAAATTATTGAATTAAATTCGTTGCCATCAAAAGTAGGAGCGAAAACAGTCGGTAGAGTCTGGATCTTTCGAGACGTTACCGAACTCAAAAAAGTAGAACAATCTTTGCAGTATCGAATAGAATTCGCTCAGTTGATTGCCCGTTTGTCAACCGATTTCATCAGCCAGCCCTTATCAGAAATAGACAAAGGCATCGATCGAACCCTGGAAGCGATCGCCACATTGAGCGGGTTTAACCGCAGTTACATCTACCTGTTATCATTCGACAAAACCCGCGCCGACAAAACCTACGAGTGGTGCGGCGAAGGCATTCCGGCAGTCAAAAACAGCACCGACAAACCAATAGACACCGCACAAATCCCTTGGATTGCAGAAAAGCTCGATCGCGCCGAATGCCTTTATATTCCAGAAATCGGCGAACTCCCGCCCTCAGCAATCGCCGAAATTGCCTATTTTCTCGGTCAAAATCCAGCCCAATTCCAGACAGAATCCCCATCCCAAACAGTCAATCAAACAGCAACCGCCTCAATACCTTCGATTGGGACTTCCCTCAATAATTTAGAATCCCAAAAACCGCTAAAAAATAGCCACTCACTGATAATTATCCCCCTAATTTCGAGGAAAAACCTAGTAGGAATTCTCGGATTCGATGGCTTAAAGCAAACAGCAGGTCGAGCAACCGAAATATCCACACAGCTAAACATGGTAGGAGAAATGCTCGCCAATGCCCTAGAGCGCAAGCGAGCAGAAGCAGCCTTGAGACAATCCGAAACAAAATACCGCAGCATCTTTGAAAACGCAGTCGAAGGCATATTCCAGACCACCCCAGACGGGCGCTACCTCAGTGGCAATAGCGCACTAGCCCGAATTTACGGCTACGAATCCTGTACCCAAATGCTCGCCGAACTCACCGAGATCAACCGCCAACTTTACGTAGACCCCAATCGGCGCGCCGAGTTTATGGCCCTATTGGGCGCGCGCCGCCAAGTGTCAAAATTTGAATCCCAAATATACCGCCGAGACGGTAGCACGATCTGGATTTCTGAAAACGCGCGCAGCATCTGCGACGAAAACGGCAGGATTTTGTACTACGAAGGCACAGTCCAAGACATCACCGATCGCAAACAGGCAGAATCCGCCTTGCAGTCGGCCCTAGAAGCAGCAGAATCAGCCAACAGGGCAAAAAGCACATTTCTCGCCAACATGAGCCACGAACTTCGCACACCCCTCAATGCCATCATCGGCTACAGCGAAATGCTCCAAGAAGAAGCCGAAGAATTGGGCGATGAAGCTTTCGTCCCTGACCTCGAAAAAATCTGCAGCGCCGGCAAACACCTGCTGTCGATGATCGACGACATCCTAGATATCTCTAAAATTGAAGCAGGTCGAATGGATCTCTACTTAGAAACCTTCGACATCCATACCTTAATTGAAAGTGCAGTTGCCACGGCCAGGCCGCTGGTCGAGAAAAACGGTAATACCCTAGAAGTGTACTGTCCAGACAACCTCGACACCATGCACGCGGACATGACCAAAGTGCGGCAAGTGCTGCTTAACTTGCTCAGCAACGCTGCCAAGTTCACACAAAACGGGAGAATTTCGATCGGAGTGGAAAGAATTAAAAATGAACAATTAAAAATGAAAAATCAAGAGGAATCTTCCCAAATTTTAATTTCCAACTCCGAATTTTTAAGTTTCCGCGTCGCCGACACCGGCATCGGCATGACACAAGAGCAATTGGAGCGAGTTTTCCAACCTTTCACCCAAGCTGATGCCTCGACTACCCGCGAGTACGGTGGCACCGGTTTGGGACTAGCAATCAGCCAGCGCTTCTGTCAGATGATGGGCGGCAGCATTGAGGTCAGCAGCACCTCGGGCTCCGGCACTACTTTCACCGTGATCTTGCCCAGCGCCATCAAACAGCCGGAAATCCCCAACAACGTCCACGACAGCACTAGCCCTCCCGACGCCCCCGCTGTCGGCACGGTGCTGGTAGTGGACGACGACCCGATCTCGCGGGATTTAATCCAGCGCACCCTCAGTCGGCAAGGACTGCACGTAGAAGTCGCAGGCGGCGGCGAGCAAGCTCTCCGGCTCGCTAAGCAACTACGGCCAGACGCCATTACCCTGGATGTGATCATGCCCGGAATGGACGGCTGGGCGGTACTCTCAGCGCTGAAGGCAGATCCTGAGCTTGCCGAAATTCCCGTAATCCTGCTATCCTTTGTGGGCAACAAAAGCCTCGGCTTTGCATTGGGTGCCTCGGACTACCTCACCAAACCAGTGGACGGCAAACGGCTGGCTGCCTTGTTGAACAAGTACCGACGCGACCAAGACGGCGTTGCAAGTAACAATTTGACCTGTGAAATTCTAATTGTGGAAGACGACGTTGCCACGCGCGAAATACTGCGATGCGTACTAGAAACACAAGGCTGGGCAGTAACGGAAGCTGACAGCGGACGCGCTGCTCTCGATCGGCTAAAAGTTGCTCGCCCGCACCTGATATTACTGGATTTGATGTTGCCAGAAATGGATGGTTTTGAGTTGATCGGGGAAATTCGCAAATCCCATTCGGGAGATCCTATACCGATTGTTGTGCTCACGGGGAAAAACTTGACACAGGCCGAAAGCCAGCAGCTAAACGGCTACGTCGAGCGGGTACTACAAAAGGGAGTCTACAGTTGCGATACTTTGTTGCGCGATGTTCGCTCTATAGTAAATGACAGGCTCGATCGCAGGTACGACTCGAAAGGCAAGGAGAACACCAATGGCTAAAATCCTGTTGGTCGAAGATAACGAAATGAATAGGGATATGCTTTCCAGGCGTCTGGCCCGCAAGGGACACGAGGTCTTTATTGCTGTTGACGGTGCTGAGGGAGTGTCGATGGCGCTCGCGAAAGTACCGGATTTGATTCTGATGGATATGAGTCTGCCAGTGCTCGACGGGTGGCAAGCAACGCAGCAAATTAAGGCGGCTTCTGAAACTAGCACGATTCCGGTGATTGCGCTGACGGCTCACGCAATGGCGGGCGATCGTGAAAAGTGTATTGCCGCCGGCTGCGACGACTACGACACCAAACCGGTCGAGTTTCCTCGACTTTTGGGTAAGATTGAACTGCTTCTAAAAAAGGCTATGACATGAAAGGTGACGAGGGCAGCGTGCTGGTTGTTGACGACAATGAGGTAAACCGCGATTTGCTGGCCCGCCGACTTCAGCGTCAAGGCCACGTGGTGACTGTTGCTGAAGATGGTCTGCAAGCTCTGGAAATGTTGCGAAGCGATCCTTTTGATTTAGTTCTCCTAGACATTATGATGCCGCAAATGAACGGCTATCAGGTGCTGGAAAATCTGAAGGCGGACGAGAAGTTGCGCCATATCCCGGTGATTATGATTTCGGCGGTGGACGATATCGACAGTATCGTCCGGTGTATAGAGTTGGGGGCGGAGGATTATCTTTCTAAACCGTTCAATCCGGTATTGCTCAAGGCTCGAATTAGCGCTTGTCTGGAAAAGAAGCGGCTGCGGGATAAGGAACAGGCCTATTTACATGAGTTGGCTCAGGAAAAGGAAAAGTCCGAGCGTTTGCTGTTAAATATTTTACCGAGGGCGATCGCGCAGCGCCTGAAACACGGGGAAATTACGATCGCCGACAGTTTCGCTGAGGTAACAGTGATGTTTGCCGATTTGGTCGGTTTTACTAAGCTTTCGGCTCATTTATCGCCGGCCCAATTGGTGGAGTTGCTCAACGAAATTTTTTCGGCTTTTGACGAGTTGGCCGAGCGCTACGGACTTGAGAAAATTAAGACGATCGGCGATGCTTATATGGTGGTTGGCGGTTTGCCCACGCCCAGCGACGACCACGCCGAGTCGATCGCGGAAATGGCGCTGGAAATTCAAGCAGCAATGACTAAGATACATACCAAGGGAGGTCAGCCGCTCAGCATCCGCATCGGCATCCACACAGGCCCGGTGGAAGCTGGGGTAATCGGTACTAAAAAATTTACTTACGATTTGTGGGGAGATACGGTAAATACAGCTTCCCGGATGGAATCTCAAGGCGTCCCCGGCAGCATTCAGGTGACAGTTGCTACCTACGAGCGCTTGCGGGGTAAGTACGTTTTTGAGGAGCGCGGCATCATTCCAGTGAAGGGGAAAGGCGATATGATGACTTATCTGCTTGTGGCCCGAAACGCTTAATTAATCATTGGGCATTGGGCATCGGGTATCGGTAACTAATATCCACAGTCAACAGTCAACAGTCAACAGTCAACAAATCATCAAATGAGCGTAAATTCTAATCTCTTAATGTACGCCCAATGGGCGGGAATTCTGACAGTAGCTTTGGCTATTTTAACAGTTATAGCATTTATCTTCAAATGGGGTTTTCGCTTCCGATTGGTAGGAGTGACAAGCTTTATGGGCGTGATTGCTGCGAGTATATTCGGTCTCGGTTTGGGACTGTTTTCCCGTACAGAAATTCCGGGTGCGGTGCGCTATTCTTTAGTTTACGATACTGGCGGCGCTCAAACAGTAGTTACTGTGCCACCTACGATCACGGAATCAGAATTAGAAGCAACGATGCAGCAAGCGGCTGCGGATTTGTACTCTCCAGGGCGCTCTGGGCGCGGTAGAGACTACATGACAATCCGGGTTCGTACAGTGGTACATCCTGAACCGGGGCTGTCGCAGCCGCTGTTTTTGGGCGAAGTGAGGCGATCGCTCGCGACTCGTTATGATGAGAAAATGGCGATCGAAATTTTCCCCGAAAAAGTTGCTATTCTGAAAAAATATCAAGCCTGATAAATCCTGTAGGGGCGGGTTTTACAAACAAAAATTGCCTCAAACCGACAATCTCAAAAACCCGCCCCCACCAACGACAAATCTACTATAAACAATATAAAATTATGACTCAAGAATCCGAAAAATTAATAACGAACCTCTACAATGCCTTTGACCCATTCTATCCTTTGCCCGCAAATGATCCGCAGTATGTTGACTGTCAGGAAGCGCGAGGAGATGGGAATATTATAGAAGATTTGGGCATAAAGATTCAGCGGCGATCGGAACGGATGACTTGTCAGTTATATACTGGACATCGCGGTGCGGGAAAATCAACAGAATTGCTGCGACTTCAACAATATTTACAAACAAAAGGCTGTTTTGTAGTCTATTTCGCCGCCGAAGAAGAAGATATCGATCCAGAAGATACTGAATATACCGATATTCTCCTCGCTTGTACCAAACATTTATTGAAAAAACTTAGCTCAAACTCTAAATCTCAAGCTTTATTAAATTGGGTAAAAAGTCGAGGAAATGAATTAAAAGATTTGGCCCAAATGGAAGTAAACCTTGATTCTATCAGTCTAGAATCTCAAATTACTTTGTTTACCAAACTCACGGCAAATATTAAAGCTGTACCAAGTTTGCGCCAAGAAATTCGCCGCAAAATAAACCCTCACACAACAACTTTAATTACTGCGCTAAATGAATACATTGCTGGCGCTAAACAAAATCTGCCTCAAGGCTATACTCAACTAGCAGTTATTGTGGATAATTTAGACAGAATCGTGATATTGAATGGCTCTGAAGGCAGCAACAATCATGATGACATTTTTATCAACCGCTGCGAACAACTTAAAGGATTAGATTGTCACGTTATCTATACTTTGCCAATTTCCATGATGTATTCCGATCGTGCCAATGAGTTAGCCTCCAATTACGATAACACTGAAATTTTGCCGATGATTATGGTGCGAACTCGTGATGGCAATATCTACGAACCAGGATTGAATAAAATGAAAGAGTTGATTTGTAAACGAGTCAGCCCTTTTTCTCCTAACTTGTCTCTGGAAACTGGACTGTTTGAAAACCTAGAAATACTCAATCAAATTTGCTTGATGAGTGGCGGTCATGTCCGAAATATGTTACAGTTAATGGAAGAAGCTATTCAGCGTACTGAAGAATTGCCGATTTCTCCAAAAGCCGTGCAAAGAGCTATTACAAAAGCACGAGATCCTTTTCGCAGAAATGTAAACGATGGAGAATGGAAAATTTTAGCTGAGGTTTCACGCTCAAAAGAAATCAAAAATGAGGATGAATGCCGCAAGTTATTGTTTAACCGCTGTATTTTGGAATACCGTTACTTTGATGAAGCAGGTGAAATCCAGTATTGGCATGACGTTCACCCGCTGATTAAAGGAATTAAGCAATTTCAAGATAGTCTTGCACAACTTCCAGAAATTGAGCCATGACTCCAGAAATAATTGATTGGGATGCCGATTTACCGCCAGCAACAGCAGAGGAAGAATATGAGTCTCTGCTACGCACTCTCAAACGGACGAATGGTTTCCGGTTGTTGTTTGTTGAGTGTGTGCCGGCGGAGGGGGAACGATTGATTACGCAAGTTCGAGAAGATTTATCCCAGAAAAAGATTCAGGTGTTACCGCTGGATAAGTCTGTTTATAATTTTTATAAGATAATTGAAGATTTGCCAAAGCGAGATGAAATTAATATTTTGTTTGTGACAGGCTTAGAATATTCACTTTATGAGTATGAACAAGAAAAAAGAGAACTGGGATGGAAAAGTGAGGAAATTTATTCCTATAGTTGGCGGGGTGTGCCACCTGTTTTGATCAATCTCAACCAGCAGCGGGAAAGATTTAGAGATAATTTTAATATTTGTTTTGTGTTTATCTTACCTCGTTTTGCAGTTAATTATTTGATTGAACGAGCACCGGATTTCTTTGATTGGCGATCGAGCTTATTTAAGTTGTCGATGGATAAAGAAAGCTTGCAAGCCGAATCAATGCAAGCTTGTTCGGAGAGACGGAAGCTAGAAGAATATCTAGCTTTGACTCCTGAAGCACGGAAACGCGAATTGGTCAGGCTTCAAGGTTTAATTGATGAGGATGGGCAAACACCTGAACAAAAAGCTGAATTGTTTGGTGAACAGGCTTTATTGTATCTCTCTGCTGAAGATTACGCAAAGGCGATTGCCTTTTACGACAAAGCCTTAGAATTCAAACCTGATAAACACGACGCCTGGTACAATCGGGGATCTGGACTGGATGATTTAGGCAGACTAGAAGAAGCGATCGCCTTCTACGACAAAGTCTTAGAATTCAAACCAAATTCACACGAAACCTGGTACCATCGTGGCTCTACACTGGTTAATTTAGGCAGGCTAGAAGAAGCGATCGCCTCCTATGACAAAGCCTTAGAAATCAAACCTGATAAACACGAAGCCTGGTACAATCGGGGCATTGCACTGGGTAACTTAGGAAGATTAGAAGAAGAGATCGCCTCCTATGACAAAGCCTTAGAAATTCAACCAGATGACCACGAAGCCTGGTACAATCGGGGCATTGCACTGGATAATTTAGGCAGATGGGAAGAAGCGATCGCCTCCTATGACAAAGCCTTAGAAATTCAACCAGATGACCACGCAGCCTGGTACAATCGGGGCATTGCACTGGATAATTTAGGCAGATGGGAAGAAGCGATCGCCTCCTACGACAAAGCCTTAGAATTTAAACCTGATAAACACGAAGTCTGGAATAATCGGGGTAATGCACTGGATGATTTAGGCAGGCTAGAAGAAGCGATATCCTCCTACGACAAAGCCTTAGAATTTAAACCAGATGACCACGCAGTCTGGTACAATCGGGGGATTACAATGGGTAAGTTAGGCAGGCTAGAAGAAGCGATCGCCTCCTACGACAAAGCCTTAGAATTCAAACCTGATAAACAGGACGCCTGGTACAATCGGGGCTATGCACTGGGTAATTTGGGCAGGCTAGAAGAAACCATCGCCTCCTTCGACAAAGCCTTAGAATTCAAACCTGATAAAGATAAAGCCTGGTACAATATCAAACATCTCAGATTTATCATCTGGCTTGCTTTCATGCGTTGCACAGTCAGATCGATCGAGCGATTCAAAATTTGCAGCAAGCCATCAATCTGAATCCTGACACATACCGAAAACTGGCAAAAACTGACTCAGTTTTTGACAGCTTTCGATCGCATACTCGGTTTCAAGCCTTGATTCAAGAATAGGGATTTGCCCTTGGGCGGGGCGGGTTTATGAGATTGTCGGTTTTAGGCAATTATTGTTGGTAAAACCCGCCCCTACAGCATCAAAAACACTCTTATTATTTCTTAGTCCGCGCAGGCGGACTTGGTTTGTATAGACGCGGTTTAAACCGCCGACTTATCTGAATAAATAGTACAATTAAACCTAGATACTTCTCGGAGACAACGACTATGCAAGTCACAACCCAAGAAATCATTTATCCTTCCAGCGACGGTCAACCAATGGCAGAAAGCACAATTCAATATGAATTAATTGTCAAAATCAAAGAAGGTTGCGAATCGCTGTTTAAAGATGACCCAAACGTTTTTGTAGCTGCCGATTTACTGTGGTATCCCGTTGAGGGGAAACCTGAAATTTCTCAAGCACCTGATACGATGGTGATATTTGGAAGGCCAAAGGGCGATCGCCCTTCCTACATACAACATCGAGAGGATAATATTGGCCCTCAAGTCGTTTTTGAGATTCGCTCCCACAACGACAGCAATACTAAAATGAATAAAAAACTTTCATTTTACCAGCGTCATGGGGTTGAGGAGTATTACCTTTACGATCCACAAATAAATGAACTGGAAGGTTGGCAAAGAATTGAGGGAAATTTAGAAGTTATTGAGCCGATGGAGGGATGGATTAGTCCGAGATTAGGTGTGCGATTTGAGTTGGGAGAAGATGGGTTAGAAATTTATCGACCTAATGGAGAAAAGTTTCTTTCCTATGCGGAATTAGAAGAAGAGAGATTATTAGATCGTCAGCGCCTACAACAAGAGTCTCAAAGAGCCGAACAAGCCAATCAAAGAGCTGAACAAGCCAATCAAAGAGCTGAACAAGCCAATCAAAGAGCAGAACAAGCAGATCAAAGGGCCGAAGAAGCAAATCAAATTGCTCAACGTTTAGCAGCTAAACTGCGCGAATTGAACATCGATCCAGATAGCATTTAACCCCGAATAAATGCTCAGAAGGCCGGTTTGTTTGAAAAATGTGGTTTGTGGCGATCGCGCTTATTTGTGCTTTTAACGTAATCCTGTCAGCCCGATCGCCCTTTCCTCTTTTCTACCCAGTCAATCGATTGCGCGATTTTAGATTTTAGATTTTAGATTTTAGAATTGAAGCATTGACCCCACGGATAAATTCGGGGGCTTGCATCCTGGATGGTTTCGGTCAGCTCAAAAAAATAGTATTAATCTATACCTACCAATCCCAGCTCTAGAAGTATAATAAAAAAAATTGAAAAAGTCCCAAAATTCCTGTAAAATTGCCATAAATAACCAAATAGGATCGATCAAAAGCACTCAAAGGCGAAAAAGATCGCATATAAAAAAGAAAAGAATCAATTAGACAGAAAATAATGAGGTGAAACCCCTTGCAAAAATTAGCCAGCATAGAAAAGCCGATCGACTCAGGGGAAAAATCCATAGCAGTCAATACCCAAAAGGCTCAAACCTTGTACGAACGCGGCAACGCCCTAGAAGCAATGGGACGATTCCAAGCTGCGATCGAATCTTGGGAAGAAGCGATCGAACTTGAACCAAAATTTTATGAAGCGTGGTACAACCAAGGCGTAGCCCTCAAAAAATTGGGCCAGCTAGAAGAAGCGATCGCAGCCTACAACAAATCCCTACAAATCAAACCAAACAATCCCGAAGCGTGGTATAATCGGGCCAACGTTTTGCGGAAGCTCAACAGACTCTCAGAAGCGATCGCATCCTACGAAAAGGCGATCCAACTCAATCCCAGCTACCCCGAAGCTTGGACGAACCGCGGCAACACCCTCGTCAGCTTAGAAAAATTATCAGAAGCGATCTCCTCCTA
Organism: Microcoleus sp. B13-B6; assembly: GCF_036705405.1. Taxonomy (NCBI): domain Bacteria; kingdom Bacillati; phylum Cyanobacteriota; class Cyanophyceae; order Oscillatoriales; family Microcoleaceae; genus Microcoleus; species Microcoleus sp. B13-B6. The sequence goes on along the minus strand of NZ_JAUBUJ010000051.1, from coordinate 44,600 downwards.
CGAGAAAGCTATAGCCATCAAACCAGACTACTGCGAAGCTTGGTACAACAAAGCATTTGCCCTGAGAAAATCCGACCAAAATACAGCCGCGATCGCCTCCTTCGACAAAGCGATCGAACTCAAACCAGACTTGCATCAAGCCTGGTACAACCGCGGCTTAGCCCTAGCCGATGAAAAACTCTACCCGGAAGCCGTCGCCTCCTACGACAAAACCCTGCAACTGCGGCCGAATTCCGCCGAAGCCTGGAACAAACGCGGCAGGGCGATCGCACAAATGGGACAATTTGAATCAGCGATCGCATCCTGGGACAAAGCCCTCGCACTCAAGCCAAACGACAGCGAAACCTTTTACAACCGCGGCTTAGCCTTCGCCAACTTACAACGCTTTGAAGAAGCAATAGCTTCTTGGGACAAAACCGTAGAGTTGCAGCCAGACAACACCGAAGCCTGGTACAACCGCGCCGTCGCCTTCAAAAAAATTCAACGATTTAGCGAAGCGATCGCCTCCTACGATAAAATGATCGCACTCAAACCCGACGAGCCCAACCTGTACTATCAAAAAGCTTGCCTTTACGCCCTGGAAAAAGAAGCAGGCGAGCTCACAAACAGCCCCGAACTTGTAGCTACCAGCATCCGGCTGGCGATCGAAAACTTGTCCAGGGCGATCGAACTCAATCCGCATAAATACCGGAAATTATGCAAAAATGACTCTAAATTGCGTACAATACGGGAAGAAGTGCGGTTTTTAGCTTGATTTCAGGGTAGCTATGATTGATGGATACGGATGCCGCACTGCAACCTTTGTAGGCAAAACAGCACCATAAACCCCAATCATGCAAACCCTAGATAAAACTCAAGCAAAATTCGCTCAACTGGCAGCCCACCTCAGAGAAGTTACGGACATCGAATCAGCCTCGTCGTTGCTGCATTGGGATCAATCAACTTATATGCCCGCCAAAGGTGCAACTGCCAGAGGCCGCCAGTTGGCTACTCTCAAACAAATATCCCACGAAAAATTTACAGATCCAAAAATAGGTGAACTCCTAGAAGACTTGCGTTTCTACGAACAAACCCTCCCCTACGACTCCACCGCAGCCAGCCTGATCCGCGTAGCCCGCAGAGACTACGATCGCGCCGCCAGAGTCCCCGCAACCTTCATGTCCGCACTCTGCCGCCACCAAGCCGACTGCTACGAAGCTTGGGCCGCGGCCAGGGCAGCCAACAACTTCGCAGCCGTCGAGCCGTATCTAGAAAAAACCCTAGAATTAAGCAGGCAATACGCCGACTTTTTCCCCGGCTACGAACACATCGCCGATCCGTTGATCGATCGTAGCGACTACGGCATGAAAGTATCCCTGCTGCGCCCGCTTTTCGCCCAACTGCGTCAAGAATTAGTGCCGATAGTCGAAGCCATCACCTCGCAACCTCCCGCCGACGACTCCTGCTTGCACCAAGACTTCCCCGAATTCCAACAACTAGAATTCACTCGCAAAGTTGTAGAACGCATGGGGTTCGACTTCCAACGGGGACGGCAAGACACCACCCTGCACCCGTTCATGACCAACTTCTCCATAGACGACGTGCGAATTACCACCCGCGTCTATGAAGACCACTTGGATCAAGCACTCTTCAGCAGCATCCACGAAGCCGGACACGCCCTCTATGAACTAGGAAATTCCCCGGAATTTGAGGGCACGCTTCTGGCTGGTGGCATTTCCTCCGGCGTGCACGAAAGTCAATCGCGACTTTGGGAAAATTTGGTCGGGCGCAGCCGCGGTTTTTGGGAATGTTTCTACCCGCAACTCCAAGGCGTATTTTTGCGACAGTTGGGACACGTATCCACTGACGCATTTTACCGGGCAATTAACAAAGTCTCGCGATCGCTCATCCGAACCGACGCCGACGAAGTAACCTACAACCTCCACGTCGCCATCCGCTTTGACCTAGAATTGGCAATGGTAGAGGGAAAACTAGCAGTGCGAGACCTCCCCGAAGCCTGGAACGAACGCTATAGAACCGACCTCGGCGTTGTCCCCGCTACCGACAGCGAAGGCGCGATGCAAGATGTTCAGTGGTATGTTGGTATGATCGGCGGAATGTTCCAAGGTTACACCCTCGGCAACTTGATGAGCGCCCAATTCTACGAAACAGCAGTAAAAATCAATCCTGAAATTCCCGTAGAAATAGAACGGGGCAATTTTAGCGTACTCCACAACTGGCTCAAACAAAACATCTACCAGCACGGCCGCAAATACACTGCTGTCGAATTGATCGATCGCGTTACAGGTTCACCTTTAACTATCGATCCCTTTATCCGTTACATTCGCCACAAATACGGGGAGTTTTATGTCATTTGAGGGATAGCAATTTGACACTCCCTGGCCTTAAGGCACAGGGATTCTTGAATCAGCCAGTCGATTTGCTCATTGATGCTGCCATCAAAGAGTAGAGATCAGTCTGTCCGCAAGCGTGGATTTCGGTGTGCCCCACCGTATTTAAATTGATTCCTACCTGTTTCAAGCCCTTTGCCAAAATATTCAGCGCGGCATTATGATCGCGATCTAGTACCGTACCGCAATCACAAATATGGGTTCGAGTTGACAGGGTTTTCTTGACTAGACTGCTGCAATTTGAACACTCTTGCGATGTGTATTGAGGGGCTACAGCACATATTGTTTTGCCGTACACTTTTCCAAAATACTCCAAATAATGATCAAGTTTGTGACCATGCTGCATCGCTAATTGATTTAGCAAGCTTATGGTTTTTAACCATATTTTTGACCTCAAGCTCTTCGTAGGCTACAAAATCGTTAGATTTTACCGCGCCGGGCGTCGTCTTTATGGCGAAGTCTTTACGCTGCCTCGTGACTTTCAGGTGTTTTCTTCCCAACTTATTGATTGCTTTTTTCCGATTGCCCGAACCTTTCTGCTTTCTAGAAACACGTTTCTGCAATCTTTTCAAAGCTTTTTCACTCTTTCGGAGATATCGAGGGTTGGCAACTGTTTCGCCATCGCTATCAGTATAAAAGTGGTTTAGTCCAACGTCTATTCCAATAGCTTTGCCATTAGAAACAGCCTCCTCTTTTCGCTCCCTATTGATACAGAATTGGGCGTAGTATCCATCGGCACGACGTACAACCCTGACTCGCTTAATCTCAGCGGGCGCATAGAAATGCAAGTCCCGGCTACCGATTAACTTGAACTTTCCAGCGGCAAAACCGTCTTTAAATGTCAAGTATCTTTTGTCGGGAGAAAGTTCCCAACCCGAGGTCTTGTATTCGACCGATCGAGTATATTTTTTGAACTGTGGATATCCCTTTTTTCCTGGTTTCTTGGCTTGGCAATTAGCAAAGAAACGTTGGACAGCAAAAATGGCACGTTCCGCCGAAGCCTGACGTGCCATTGAGTTAAGCTTGCCTGCCCATTCAAACTCTTTTGCCATGATGGCGCATTGTTTGTATAAGTCTACCAGCTTAACTCCTTGATTTTCTGTCCAGTATTTTAGAGTCTTGTTTAGGACAAATTGAGCCGTTCTGATCATCTCGTCGATGACCCGATACTGCTCCGCTTTGCCTTTTAATTTAAACTCTAAAACTATCATAGGAATATGATAGCACTTTTACAAAAACTTTTAATTACAAATTCGTATACTCCACAATTATTCATAGTTTGATGAATTAAAGCCGTCCTATAAGGACGGGGCTTTAGACCCAATTTTTTGGTAAAATTGCAGGCTTTTAAATTACCTTTAAAAAAACAGGCGATACTAACTTGTATCGCCCACCCTTAGAGCGAATATCAAAGAAGATATAAAATTAAGGGGCTACCTATAAGCTGTGTTGCATCTAGATTGCCTATGGTTTAGAGAGGGAGAGCGTCCGATGGGGAGCGGGGGAGAGGATTTGACGATTTTTGATCGGGACTCGAAATATACAATTTAAATGCACAACAGCTTATCAGAACTCTTTCAGGCTGTTATCGCCAGCGAATAAAAAGCCGACTTGCGTCAGTTTGCCAGCGATTTACGCGCTTTGGGAAACAAATATTTACTGCGAAACGATATAGTTAACACTTTTGTTGCCTACTGCACCAAATAGGAAAAGCCCGAACAGTTTTATCAATCTTCCCTAAATTCAACGTAGTGCCGCCGGGAGTTAACGAAAGTGTGTACTTTCCCTACACGCGGATAGAAGACCGGGTGCAAGGCGATCGCGATCGGCCAGGGCGAACTGCTGTTTACTCTCGAAGACCCGGAACAAGTCTTTGGAAAACTCGACGATCCGCACAAGCGCCCTTTATTTTCAATGGCCCGGCTCGATCGCATTAAAAACATGACAGGCTTAGCAGAATTGTTCGGAAAAAGCCAGGAATTGCAAGAAAAATGCAACTTAATTCTAGTAGCTGGCAAACTGCGGGTCGAAGAAACCGAAGACTACGAAGAAGCAGAAGAAATTAAAAAGCTCTACGCAATTATCGACCAATACAACCTTCAGGGTAAAATTCGCTGGCTGGGAGTGAGGCTTTCCAAAAGCCTGTCCGGCGAAATCTACCGGGTAATCGCTGACGCCCAAGGTATATTTGTTCAACCAGCCTTATTTGAAGCTTTCGGCTTGACAATTCTCGAAGCAATGATTACCGGGATTCCCACTTTCGGGACGCAGTTTGGCGGCCCGCTGGAAATCATTCAAGATGGGGTAAATGGGTTTTATATCAATCCGACTAACCACCAGGAGACTGCCCAAAGAATTCTCGATTTTTTATCGAAATGCGAACACAATCCCAACTATTGGTATGAAATTTCAACGCGAGGGATTGACCGAGTTTACAGCACGTATACCTGGAACATTCACACTACCAAGCTGCTGACACTGGCGCGGACTTACGGTTTCTGGAACTACTCGTCCAAGGAAAACCGCGAAGATATGCTCCGTTACATAGAATCGCTGTTTTATCTGATTTACAAGCCAAGAGCCAAGGCTTTATTGGCAGAACACGCTAACCGATAAGTCGCGAGTTTGGCTTTTTATATCAAATCCGTTGGTATCGGAATTATTCCTCTCTCTCTTCCCTTTCTCTGTATCCTCTGCGTCAAGAGGGGTTTAATAATTCCGATACAACTGAGATGTTGCACCATTGTCAAGAACAGGCAAGATGCCTGTTCCACAAAGAGTGAATTTTCTTGTGGAACAGGCATCTTGCCTGTTCCTAAACGGCCCATTCCACAAGAGATGAATTTTCTTGTGGAACAGGCATCTTGCCTGTTCCTAAACAAGTAATTGAGAATGGTGCAACATCTCAGATACAACCGAAATTGATCTTACGGGGGGATTCAAGGAAAAAACTTCGCCTCTGATGGATCAACTTTGTACCAAACCTGCCCGTAAATATTTGTGAATGACGGCAGGTTTTGTACAAGAGGACTGAGGCTAAGAAACCCGGTTTCTACGAAAATATGGGCTTTGGTAACGAAACATCTCGGAATCAACCGGGTTTATTAGGAATAGTGCGAACCGGCCCCTACTTCTAACAGGTAACTTCCAACTCGCAAATTCTGAGTGCTGGTGTCCCGATTGCCGAAATTCTAGAGACCGGGGCAGATATAGCAACCGCGCCAGACGCTTAGAACTTTCTTAATGGCCTAAACCAATGCGGTCTATTACCCCTTCCCTCGGACTTCTTGTTACCCGATCGCGAAGTCGAAAGTCATTCTTCCTTCTTGCTTCTGCTATATGTCTCAGAAAGCTGTCCGGGTAATACAATTAGATTTAGAAACATGAAAACAGGGAAACCTTGTCAAACCTTACCAACAGGATGAAATTTATGCGTGTGACTACTGTTACGATTTTCAGCTTGATCGCTCTGCTCGCTCCCGGCTTAACCCGAAAGGCAACTGCTGCTTTCGACTCCGAACCCTTGGTGCAGGAAGAGTACCGCCGAGACTTTACGGCTCCCGCCGATCCGGGTGCGTCAGCATCGCCCGAGGGAAAGTCCAAAGCAGATATGTTTAACAAGCCTTTTTACGCGGGCGACCAGGCGCCAGTGAAAAAGGAAAAAACTATCTCGGCGGGTGCTGACGGGCCAGAAGTTGCAGCCATACAGCAGCGCTTGCAGGTGCACAGTTTCAAGGTGGGGACGATCGACGGTACCTATGGCTCTCGCACTACATCGGCGGTTCGTGCTTTTCAGCAGTCTAAGGGTTTGAACGCAGATGGCATTGTGGATAAAGAAACTTGGACAGCTTTAGCAGCAGATCCAGCGTCGGCTCCTGAAACTGTGCAGAGCAATGCTCCAATTCTGAGCAATGCTGCTGTTCCGGGTAATCCTCCAACTCTTCTGAATAAAGGGGCTGTCGGTTCCAAGGTGAAAACGCTACAGGTGCGTTTGGAAATGCAGGGTTACGATCCGGGCCCGATCGACGGCATTTTTGGCGCTCGCACTGCTACGGCTGTCAAGAACTTTCAGCAGTATAAGGGCTTGATGGCTAACGGAATGGTGGACGACACAACCTGGAAGGCGCTGGGCCAAAAGTAAGCGACGAGTGAAAAATACGGAAAATTGCTGTGGCGATAACTCATGATTGAACCCGGTGTCCCAAAATGACCGGGTTTCTCGATTTTGAGCGATCGAGCAATTTGGTCATCAGCCTGCGGATTTATCAGTGGGGCGCTGTCTTCAATCTAAAATCTAAAATCTAAAATCTAAAATCGATTGGGCTATGTGGTCATCAGCCTGCGGATTTATCAGTGGGTCGCTTCCTTCAATCTAAAATCTAAAATCTAAAATCTAAAATCGCTTGACCGATCGCTCTGTTGTGTGCTATAGTAGTTGAATGTCAAAATGCGGATATGGCGGAATTGGCAGACGCGCCAGATTTAGGTTCTGGTTCCGAGAGGAGTGAAGGTTCAAGTCCTTTTATCCGCATACTATCTAATACTTTATAAATCAAGGGTTGGAGGTTAATTGAACCAAGAATCCCGTTTTTTGCTCATGTTTCGCTGACTCTTGCGAGTAAGGCGGTCGATCAAAACACTCTGTGCGATCATCGCAATGTTCGAGCATTTGCATACCCTTGACTGTGATGTTTTAACTTCTGATGATGCCGATCGGGCGAATCAAGGGATTCCTGATAACGAGTAGAATAGTAGATGGCTAAAACAGGAAGTTTAGATATGGGACTTAATGAGTATTTTGATTTCTTAGCACCGGATGATATTCGTATTAAAGGACATCGCATCGGGATTGAGACGGTACTGTATGAGTATATTTATCGGGAACGCACCGCAGAAGAAATTCACCAACTCTATCCTTCTCTCAGTTTAGCAGAAGTTTATACGACTATTTTGTATTATTTAAAAAATCAAGAATCAGTAAGTAGATATTTGCAAGATTGGTTGGAGTGGTCGCATCAGCCGCGAAAAATGCAAGCAGCAAATCCCCATCCTGCAGCAGAAAGATTGCGAAAATTGAAAGCGGAACGGGAAAGGCAAACCGCGATCCAGGGTGCTTGAAGAATGGCACTTAAATATTTGATGGATGAGAATGTTACGCCCATTTATGCTACACAGCTTCGCCGGAAACGCCCCGATTTAGTAGTTTGGGCCGTGGGTGAAATTGGTACACCCCCAAAAAGCACCCTCGATCCGGAGATTTTGGTGTGGTGTGAGGAGCATAGCTTTATTTTGGTGACAAATAATCGCAAGTCAATGCCCGTGCATTTGGTAGATCATCTGGCTAAAGGTTGTCATATTCCAGGGATTTTCGTTTTGAATCAAGATTTAAGTATTGGGCAAAATATTGAGGAATTGATTTTGATTGTTGATGGTTCGTTTGATAACGAATACCAAGACCGAATCATTCATCTCCCCTTAACATAAATCCACACTCCGATCGCGATCTAGAGAATGCTTGGCGTTATTACGATCGCCACCACCAAGAAATCGATCGCCTCATTGTTGCTCATCAAACGGATGATTGAAAGGGTGAGGCTGTATTAAGAGTGAAAATTTTGCGATCGCCATCAGATTATGCGCGGGTGACCAGAAACCGGGTTTTTGCCCAGAAGACGCCATGCAGCCGTAGAAACCGGAAAAACCCGGTTTCTTGGGTTTTTCTCCGTAACTCCTATTTGTGTAGAAGCAATTTCCGTCGCCGATTTTTATCTTAACTTTTTCAGTTTCTTCAAGTGCGATCGTCTCAAATTTTCCACCAACCCCCGCAACTGACTCAAATTACCCGCTTCCCCGCCATACTTCCAGCGCACGTAAGCTTCCGAAACTTCATCAATCACCTCAGCTTCATCAGTTGCATGATTCCCGCGCATAGCCTCAGCATACTCCAAAGGCGTTTGAGCTTTCTGCTTGGCAAAACCCCTACTCGCCAAATCCTTCAGCATTTCCTGATAAACCCCCTCCACCGGCGGCAACTTCGCCAGCCAGCGGCGGTGGCGCCACTTGCGCCACACTTGCCAAATTAACCAGCCAATAAAGCCAAAGCCGATCGCAGCAATCAAACCAGTAAATAACCCCACCCAGCCCTTAGCAAACTGTCCCAGAAACCAGCCCACAATCAAAGTTATCCAGCCAATTAGAAAACCTATAACTGAATCGAGCCCGCTTCTGAGAGGAGTCGGTAGCCAACCCGCGATCCACTTCCAAAACGATTCCAGCGCACTAAAAGTCTGGTTGTCTTCCACCGAAGCCGGAATCAGCGGATAACCGGGAATCGGATTAAAAGCAAACCAGCCGTGATTGGGAAAATATACCTCCGTCATCAAGAAAGCGTCGGTATTTTTCACAATATACAAACCCGTAAACGGGTTAAATTCCCCCGTATCGAAACCCCCCACCATTCGGGCCGGAATCCCGATCGACCTCAGCATAATTGTCAGTACCGTCGAAAAGTGGTCTGGATATCCACCTGTAACTTTTTTGCCACCCTGAGTGTTTTTGTAGCCAAACAGAAAACCCTCGACTAAATCTTCACCTTCTTCTAAGTAAGGCAAAGCTTTTTCTATTTTGTAATTCGGATTTTGCTTTAAATATTGAGCCAAATACAAAGCTTTTTCGTAGGGAGAGTCGATCGGTCTGTCCGACTGAGCTACTCTAGTTCTTGCAGCCAATATCTCTTCAGTTTTTTCTCGCACCTTCTGGGCAATTTGCGGCGGCACATCCAAATAGAAATTGCGAATATTTTTCGGATAATTAGTACCAGTTTTCCCCAACAAAGAGCGATCGCGAAAAGGCACATTAGAAATCACCGTATAAGTCACACCCTCTCCCAATTCCGCAGGCGCTCGCAAACCCCCCTCCGCATCAATCGCCACCTCTGGGCTCGGAAAATAAAGCTCCTTCGGCTTGTTTAAAGCCGGAATCAAATTCGGCATTGGAGCAACAATAGTATAACTTTGAATCACCTCTTGATTCCGAGGCGCATTGGGAAACGGATTCAGATAAAATTGATAAGACCACCTAGGCCGAGTAAGCTTTTGAGCTTGTTCGTTGCGAGAAATTTCCCAACCCTGACCGGTGTATTTGTCAAAGCCTAATACTCGCCAAAAACCCGCCGCCTGCGATCGCACCCGCATCACCACTTGGGGTTTCATCTCCCCCCGCAAATTTTGATTAATGCGCTGGTTGAAACCGTAATAAAAAGTAGTGTCTACCTCTCCTGGCCCTTTTTCTGGGTTTCTCCCCCTTCCTCCGCCAGTCCCTTTTTCATTTCCCCCTCTAACATACCCTGGATTCAGAATGCTGCGCGAGTCAAACTCCCCCTGATATTCAATAGGAGCACTCACCGGAAAAGTCCGCAACTGATAGCCAGGGAGGCGCGGCAAAAACGCAAAAATAGTCAGCCCCAACCCGACAGTTATCAGCAGCAGCCAACCAAAATACTTTGGGGATAAAGTAGCAGCAAATAGCGACAGGCTTTCATTTTTCCCTTTACCTTGTGCTTTTTCGCCAATGGCTTCTGGCTTCAAAAATCCCAAGCGCGATCGATAATCCAAAACCAAAGTTGGAAGCGCTAAAGCCAAAAACACCAACAACAGCGGCCCAAAAGTCAAGGTTTGGCTGAGAGTCGCTGCTACCCCTAACAAAATTAGCCCGATTACCATCGAATAGCCTAAATCCTTGCGGCGAGGCAAATCGAAACTGTGCAGCACTTGAAGTTGGATTAACAGTTGCGCCAAAACTAACCGCGTATCATTCAATTCTCCCACCAAGCGGCTAAAAAAAGCGAACAGCGCCACCAGCATTCCAATAGCTATGCAGAACTTAGCAGCTACATTGCGATCGCGGCGGCGGTACCAACTCCAAGTTGCTCCCACAATACTAACAGGCACAGCCCACAGGTTCAGGGCTTCTTCGGCAGCAACGTCAGTAGCTACAATTCCCACAATTACCAACAACTGAACTAGGATTCGCAGCAGTAAAGAATCCTCAATCACCGGCGGAGGCATGGCCTCAATCTGCTCCCACAGCTTACCCAACACAGGTATATTTCGCAGGTTATCAGTTGTCATGTGCACCCATCCAACTATTTTAGATTTTAGATTTTAGATTTTAGATTGAATCCACAGATAAATCTGGGTTTTAACTAATATCTAAATCTTATTTCCCTGTCAAACGATTTTAGATTTTAGATTTTAGATTGAATCCACAGATAAATCTGGATTTTAACTAATATCTAAATCTTATTTCTCTGTCATTAGATTTTAGATTGAATCCACAGATGAATCTGGGGGCTTGAACTAATATCTAATTTTTTTGGCTTTCCACGACAGAAGTCGAGGGATTGCATCTGTTTTTGTGTGAGGTCAAACCAGAGAGTAAACACCTACCTTATTTACTCTAATTAGGCCTTTCTAGTTGCTATCTTGTCCTGCCAAAATTGGACGAATAGCAAACATCAAAGGTCGGGTCTCGAAGTTTTGGAATCGAACTTCTAGAGCATAAGTCTTGTTCGGTTGTGGGTCAAACAACTCCACACTTAAATGCCCCGAATTCGGACGATGTGCAGTTGCTTCGGCATCTCCTCCCTTGAGTTCCAAACTTCCTGCCCCCGGAAATTGGCACTCAACTCTTAAACACGGCATTGGCTGTTCTCTGTTGGGGTTCGACAGGTATTGAGCCTCCAGAGTCAGCGAACCCAAAGCAGTAAGCCACTCGCGCGAAATCGGCGGCTGATTCACATGACAATCGAGAGTTAGAGACTCAATGATTTCCTTGGCGGCCAACAGCGACAGCACCATTTGTTGATCGGTACTCGCCACTTCGTAATTCGGGAAATCTTCTAAATCTAGAAGTCCCCGTAAAGCACCTCGGAGCACTAAACCAGCTAATTCGTTGAGTTCGTGAGAATGGCCCGGAAATAAGCCATCTACAGCGCGAACTAACTTCGATCCTTGCCGCAGCGACGACATTACCAGTTCCTGACAAGGTTCTAGCAGTTGAGCAAAAACCCCTTGGGCGATCGGAATTGGCAGGCGGCCCCACCTGATATTTTGTAGTTGGGGAGTCCAGATGTGTAGGGGGGGAACCCATTGCGGGGCTACCTCGTCTGGGTAATCGTGGTCGTAGCTTTTGAATTCTGTTTCCCAGGGGAACAGCGGCGGGTTAGATTCAATTTCGGCTCTAAGCCTTTGTTTTAACAAGGTCTGAAAACGGTCTTGCACGGTCGGTATTTCTCCAATTGTCAGCGGTTGTGCGGGTGCATTGCTGTGCGCCCCCACTTGATAGTCCAGCGGGTCTGGTTCGTCCCATTCCCAGTATTCCACCCCGGAATTCTCTTCTGTATCGCCCCACTCTTGTGAGCGAGGGGATGGATTGAGGTTTTCCTCATCTTCGCTAGAGGCATTCGCGATCGGCGCCTGCAATATCCAGTCTAAAAAATGGCGATCGAAAGCCTCTGCATCCCTGTTCGTTTCGTTATTCATCACTAGATGCCCCTTCTCCGGAATCTGAACGATTTCGCAATTCCCACGCAAGTTCCAGCAATTTAAACCACCGCTTCTGTACCTGGGCTACCGTGCTACCCAGGGTTTGGGCGATCGCTGACTCTGACAGACCCTGTTGTTTCAACTTTAGCAAACGCTGTCCCTCTGGACCAATTTGCTCGCCAAAAGCCTGCCACTGAGAAGGTAGCAAACCCAGATTTTGATCGAGGTCTGCTTCCAGCCACTGGTGAACGAGTTCCCAGCGGTGCGACATGGCGAACCTGAGCAAATGGTACTTGAAGCGCTGCTGCAAATAGTCTCTTTGGCGGGGAGTTATGCCCAGAAGCGACTCTATTTCATTAGTCGGCAAGTCTTGCAAGCGCAGCACGAAGTAATCGGCACATTCTTGTTGGTTGCGCTCTTTCAAGTAGGCGACTAATTCGTCAATCACCTTTTGCCGCAGAGATTCTGACTCGTCGCCTTGGGGACGAATTGCCGCCGAACCCTGTCCGGCCATCGCTTCCCGCACCGAGTGCACCGAGGTGTCGTTCCAAGTTTGGTCGGAATCTGAAGCGCCTCCGTCGGCGGCTTGTTCCATATCTACGGAGGTTTCTTTGGGCTGCTGCTGGGAAAAGGTTTGGGCCCGTAAAATAATTAGTTGCTGGCTGCGGTTCCGAGGTAAAGGAATGCGCCGCTTGCCAAAGCGCTCTACAAAGGCCATGTACTCTGCTAGTTCTAAGCGAGTGCGGGGACTGTAGGTGGGTGGCAGTTGGGTTTCGCGCCGGAATGCCTTTAAAGCTTCCAGATAAAATCCTTGCAAAAAATCTTTGATCAGTTCTACTCGCGCCTGATAGCTAGACTGCACCTGCGGAGGGGTTATGTAGCGATAGACGATCGCGCTGAGGGTACTGTGTAATTCTACTCTACCGGGCCCAGAGCCTAAATTGTAATAGTGGAGGCATTGTTGCAAGCGGTGCTGAGCGAGGCTCTGGGCTGAACCTTCTATATCTCCAGAGGCTTGAATCCGCTGGCTTTCAGTGCATATCCTGTTGACTTCTGCTGCGAGTCGCCCTGCTACATCTTGGCAGTTCTGCTCAGACGCGCGAGTGGACTTTTTAAGTTCGTCTAACAGCAGTTGAAATATGGTTTCCACGCTCTGGCAGATTTCCCGCATGATGGTTTACAGCTAACAATGAAAGTACCACAGTTAGTAAAAGTATGGATAAATCTTTCCTACTGCTACTTTACCGCGTATTCCCCAGATAGGACAAACTGCAACGTCCTCTATCTCCTCCTTCGCGCAAACACAGAGGACTGCTTTTTTTAATCTGTCCTGGAGGCGCCATCCGTTAAGAAACAGGTTTAAACAGTTGCCATAACGATGGTTCATCAGAGTGTCGGGTTTGACAAAGCCTTCATGGGGGCCCAAAACGCTACACTGTCGTTGATACCTTCGGCAAGCGTGCTGTGGTTGTCACAGCAGCGCAAGTCTTCCTGAAGGTGAAGCGAGCAAACAGGTTCTCTCATTCGGTCTACTAGATGGGGTCAAGGGTTAGAAACGGTTATATTTAATTCCCAGTCCCCTAGCCCGTCATTTAAAGCAGCCCACACACTTAATTGTGTGGGATGTTGGTTAACTGGGACATAAATTCCTTGATTTTTACTAACAATCATAGTGCAGCCTTTTTGTATAGCCCGATTGAGCGGGGACTCATCGGTTGCCCCATCCCTGTGTTTGCCAAACAAAGGCACTCCAGAACAATAAGTTTCATGGCATCTATCTAAGGGTATCTATATTGCGATTAATTTAACCTGAAATGCAGATATTTTACGAAAGTGCGATCGTCTTCGATCGTCCTCTGGGTTGATGTAAGTTGCTGGCGTAATTTGTTCTAATAAATGTAAAGTTAGAGTTGAAGGAAAAATTTTCAATGCGTAAGTTAAACATAGGCTTATCGGACGAGCAACGTGCAGGCGTTATCGAACTATTGAATCACGACCTGGCAGATGCTTATCTGCTGTTAATCAAAACCAAAAAGTATCACTGGGATGTAGTGGGCCCGCAGTTTCGATCGCTCCACCAGTTGTGGGAAGAACACTATCAGGCCTTAACACTAAATATCGATGCTATGGCCGAACGGGTCAGAACTTTAGGTGGCTATCCAATTGGTACTGCTGAGGGTTTTCTGAAGTATGGCTCGATTAAAGAACATATCGGCGATTTGCCTTTGGCTACGGAAATGGTATCGCGTTTAGTTGACGACCACGAATTGATTATTCGCAATCTCCGCCAACACGTCGAACAGTGCGGTGAAGAGTTTAAGGATGACGGAACCGCAGACTTTTTGACTGGTTTGATGGAACAGCACGAACAAATGGCTTGGATGTTGCGATCGTTTATTGAGGGGGAATCCCTTGCGCCAGACGGCCAGCACCCACAAGCTAAAACTCCTACAGCTTCTCACGCTTAGAAAGATTAAGTAGAAGGAAGAAGGAAGTTCGGTAACGGATTCTCTAACGGATGTAACGGATGTCAGTTCGATGGAAGTCGGAAGAAGGAAGAATGGAAAATTAAAATTCTTTTATTTAACCCTTTTTCCTGGTTCTTGACAGACCAACCAGGCAGAATTAAACGCCCTCTAGCTTCCTCAAAAACCCGGTTTATTCAAAAAACCGGGTTTTTCAATGTTGGGTTTATGTAGATTTTCGATTTCCTAAACTATTGAATCGCATTCTTTCGTCTACGTTCGACGGCAACATTCAGTGAACTTTCCTTCGCGTCTCAATCCTAGCAAGTGTCGTCCCTTCACTCGATTCTGATGCTTGTTTTAACTCTAACCCAGACTTAGTTGGCGGTGGAAATATTATTTTTACTATACTTTCTATTGACAGCACATACAAATTATGGCGTAAAAGAGTCATCAATGAATCTTCTGGAAAAACTCGATATAGCCAGAATAATGTACTGCGATGCTTGCCGTTACGGTTGCTTTTAACGGCTAAATTGTATATATAAAAACTGCTGTTAGACCAGCGATAAATATTGGCAGGAATTTCGGGATGTTGCTGCCGGACATCTGCCATAATTAGAGAGTGAGATTTTGCCATTGCTGCATAGTTGCTAGACATACTGCTGGCAATCTGCCGATAGCCAACTAAAAATTCTGGCACTACTTTAAATTGATAATGCTCAGCGATGCGGAGAAAAAGTTCCAAGTCTTCGCAGCCTTGGGCGTTTTCGGCTTTCAATTGGCAATTGTAACCGCCGACTCTCTCGAAACAAATGCGGCGGATCAGAGATGAGCTAGCATTACCCATAAAATATTTATAAACTAAAGCTTTGTATACTTCTCCTTCGATGGTGGAGTTGTAAAATCCACCTGTGAGTAAGTCTTTTTCGTTGATATCAAGTGACCAGGAATAGACAACTCCGACAGATGGTGCTGAGGAATTCAGGCAGTTAACTTGTTTTTCTAGGTTTTAGGGATACCAAATATCGTCGGTCTCGATGGGAGCAATATATTCGCCTTTTGATTTGTCAATTGCTAGGTTGCGAGCGACGGCGACGCCAGTATTTGACTGGTGGAATAAGCTGAATCGGCTATTTTTTTGAGCAAAAGATTGGACGATTTCGGCTGTTGTGTTGTATCTGTAGAGCCGTCGTCAACTACTAAAACTTCTATGTTTTGATAATTTTGATATCAGACAGACTCTAAGGTTTTAGCCATAAAATTTTTAGCGTTGAAAGCTGGTATGATGACTGAAACTAATGGCTGATTTAAAGTATTTTGGGAGGTGTTCATGTAATATAAAAAATGGTTTAGGTAAAAGTTTTAGTTCAAAGGGAGCTAGCTAAGGGTATGTTAGCAAATTACTAAAGCTCGATCGTACAGCGGGGGAAATTTTAAGGCGTATATTTAAAATATATTGCCAAAAGTCATAAAGTGTGCGTTGAGTCCCCAGTCGCGATCGATACTTTGTGCAGGAGTCACTCACGGATGAGGTCTGTAAAAGAAATTGTACGGCGCCAGTCCTGAGAGTTCGCGGGTATCCGTATAAACGATGTTTGATTTTATACGGTGTGCCTACTTATAAAATCAAAGTCTTGTGCATTCCAACAGAGCCGCACCCAAATGCTGCTGGGGCTTTTTCCCAACTTTACACAAACAATGATATATTTAAAGATTTTGTAAAGCTGTTGTCTACATCAGGTCAGTCTCAGCAAGATATGGCGTAAAATAGAGGTAAGAATGGGGAAAATCAAATCGAGAATACCAGCAAAAAATCTAGTTGAAGACAAACAGAAATCGAGTTATAAATAAAAAAGTAGAGCTGATTTACCCTTCGTAAAGTAGCACCAATAAAATTCCAGCAAATTTTAGCCCCTGCAATTTAAACACTTTAGGTAATGATTTCTACCGCCGACCCCACTGTATCCGTTATTATCCCAGTCCACAACGGGGGCTCTTACTTCCGCACCTGTTTGTCAAAACTGGCTCAAACTGTGCCCAGGCCGATCGAGATTATTGTAGTAGCAGATGGCGAAAGCGACGGTTCCTGGCGTCTAGCCAAGGAATTCGGCGCCAAAGTCATCAGGATTCCCGAATGCGGGGGGCCAGCGCGGGCAAGGAATTTGGGTGCCCAAGCTGCAAAGGGAGATATTCTGTTTTTTGTGGATGCTGATGTCGCTGTTTGTCCAGAAGCTGTGGGCTATGCGATATCGGTGTTCAAAAATAATCCCTACTTAGCTGCTTTCATTGGCTCTTACGACGATGCTCCCGGAGATCCTGATTTTCTATCGCAGTACAGGAACTTGCTGCACCACTACGTGCACCAAACAGGTAACGAAGAAGCTTCGACTTTTTGGGGCGCTTGCGGAGTGATTCGCCGGGAAATTTTTTTGCAGATGGGCGGCTTTAATGAGAGTTACCGCCAAGCTTCGATCGAAGATATTGAGTTCGGCTACCGTTTGAAACAAGCAGGTTATAACATTCGGCTGTGCAAAACATTGCAGGTGAAGCATTTAAAGCGGTGGAAACCTATGGGGATGGTGAAAGCTGACTTTTTCTACCGAGCGCTGCCTTGGACAGAACTGATTTGGCGCGATCGCCAATTGAATAACGACCTCAACTTGCAAGTTTCAAACCGCATCAGCGTGATTTTAACTTATGCAGTGGTGCTGGCAATTTTGGGGACGTGCTGGTCCCTGAGCTTTCTGCTACTGGCTGGTTTGCTCGCAATACCGCTGGTAGCAATTAATGCACCGCTTTACCGATTTTTTTACCGTAAACACGGTATCCTATTTGCCCTGAAAACAATTCCGTGGCACTGGCTTTTCTACTTTTACAGCGGACTGGCATTCGCGATCGGCACGGGTCGCTACTTATACCAAAAAAAGCCTGTGACTGGCAAAGTTAGTTTGCCGGTGTCCGCTCAATAAATCAAGGCCAATTGTGCTTAAACATCAGGTCGATCGATCGTTTCTCAGGGTATTCACGGGTGAATCTATCACTGTTACCGGAAATAATGGGATACAAGCCTCGCACTAAGCGGGCGACTTTTCTTTTGGTTTGAGTTTTTGGATATATTGTCTCACTACTTCAGCGGTAGTTATTTGTTTGCTCTCGGCATAAGCTTGGAGCCAGCCTAGTTCCTCATCTGTAAGCCTTACTTTAAAAGTGTTTTGTCTTGCCATTCGCGTCCGTAATAGGATACAATACTATTATGAAAGCACGTTATCGTTTTCGCGTCTACCCCACACCCTCGCAGCAGTTGGCACTCGCTAAACTGTTCGGGTGTGTGCGTGTGGTTTGGAATGATGGACTGGCTCACTGCAATGCTGAATATCGGGCAGGAGGTAAGAAACCGAGCAATGCTGCATTACAGAAGCAATTTATAACCCAAGCCAAAAAGGTAGCAGAAAGAGAATGGTTAACGGAGGTTTCTAACGTACCTCTGCAACAATCGCTCAATGATTTAGAACAGGCGTACCAAAACTTCTTTAAATCATGTAAGGGAGAGCGTAAGGGAAAAGCTGTTAAGCCACCACGGTTTAAGAAGCGTCGGGCTGCACAGTCTGCACGGTTTACTACCTTTGGTTTCAAGCTGCAAAATGATTCTCTCTATCTTGCCAAGATAGGCAAATTAGATGTAGTCTGGTCGCGTCCTCTCCCGTCTGAGCCTAGCTCGGTCACAGTGATTAGAGACGCAGCCCACCGCTATTTTGTCAGCTTCGTCGTGGAGATTGGGCCAGAAACTTTACCACCTACTGAAAACAGCGTGGGGGTTGACCTGGGCATAGCCACCTTTGCCACATTAAGCACTGGTGAAAAAGTAGATGCACTCCTGCCACTGAAAAAGCGTATTCAGCGTGTGAGGCGATTAGATAAAAACCTAGCCAGAAAGCAGCGAGGCTCTAAGCGGTACGAGAAGGCACAGCGACGGAGAGCCAGACAGTACGCCAAGCTTAAGGATACAAGAACAGACTTTCTGCATAAGTTATCAACCAGATTAATCCGCGAAAACCAAGCGGTAATTCTGGAAGATTTAAATGTCGCAGGCATGGTCAAGAACCGTAAGTTATCCCGCGCAATTAGCGATTTAGGGTGGCGACAGTTCAGAACATTTCTAGAAGGAAAAGCCCAAAAGTATGGGCGTGAATTTCGCATCATTAGTAGATGGGAACCTACCAGCCAGCGTTGCTCGTGTTGTAACGAGATTGGTGGCAAGAAGGAGCTATCTATTCGTGAGTGGAATTGTCTATTCTGTGGAGCAAGCCACGACCGCGATATCAATGCAGCGGTAAATATTAAAGTCGCCGGAGGGCATTCGGAGACTCAAAACGGATTGCAGAGGAAGCGTAAGACTAGCGCCAAGTTAGCCGCATCCGTTGAAGCGTCAACCCGCCCGGAGTTCATTCAACTCAGTTTGTTTGACCTGTCGGGAATCACCGCACCTGATAGTCGGTGAGGATGTCAAAAGTTATAAATAACTGTATAGTTTGGATAAAAAAGCTGGAGGTAGGCTGAGTGAAACATTATCCTGTTGCGATCGTCGGTGCAGGCCCTGCGGGCTTGACGGCAGCTTACGAGCTAGTCAAGCAAGGCATCATCCCTGTTGTACTAGAAAAAGGTGATAAAGTTGGGGGAATAGCTCGCACAGAAACCTACAAAGGCTATCGTTTCGACATTGGCGGCCACCGCTTTTATACTAAAGTTGAAGCCGTGCAGCAGTTGTGGCAAGAGGTACTGGGAAATGAGTTTATTAAAGTGCCACGATTGTCGCGAATTTTTTATCGAGGTAAATTTTTTAACTATCCAATCAGTGCCTTCAATACTCTCTTTAATTTGGGGATAATTGAGAGTACGCTCATTATTTTGAGCTATCTGAAAGTGAGAATTTGGCCACTTACGGAAGAAAAAACTTTTGAACAATGGGTGATCAATCGTTTTGGGGAACGCTTGTACAAAACATTTTTTAAGACTTACACTGAAAAAGTTTGGGGAATTCCCTGTTCAGAAATTCAAGCAGATTGGGCGGCGCAGCGGATTAAAGGATTGTCGCTGACAACAGCAATTATTAATGCTTTGTTTGGTAGCAACGACACTAAAACATTAATCAAAGAGTTTGATTATCCAGCTTTGGGGCCGGGGATGATGTGGGAAAAGTTCGCGGAAGCTGTGGAGAATAAAGACGGCAAGGTTTATCTCGATACTAAAGTGATTAGCTTTGAGCGTGAAGGTAATACGATTAAAAGTATTACTGCGGAGCAAAACGGAGAATTAGTTCAATATTCTGCTGATAATTTCATTACGAGTATGCCGATATCGGCGCTGGTAGCAAGAATGAAACCGCAGCCCCCCGAAGAGGTATTGCACGCCGCGCGATCGCTCAAATATCGAGATTTTTTGATTGTATCGCTGATTGTCGATCGCAAGGATTTGTTTCCTGACAACTGGATTTACATTCACTCCCCCGAAGTCAAAGTTGGACGCATTCAAAACTTTAAGAATTGGAGCGCCGCTTTAGTTCCAGACGCCAGCAAAAGTTGTTTAGGAATGGAATATTTCTGTAGCGTAGGCGATGAGATTTGGGAAATGTCGGACGCGGAACTTATCGAATTAGCAACTCGCGAGTTGGTGGGTTTGGGGTTAGCAACAACTGCTGAGGTGCAAGATGGAGTTGTCATACGGCAACTTAAAGCTTATCCCGTTTATGATGGGGAATATCGAGGACACTTGCAGGTACTTGAAGGTTTTTTGAAGGGATTTGAGAATTTGCAGACGATCGGGCGAAACGGTATGCACCGATACAACAACCAAGACCATTCCATGCTGACGGGGATGCTGGCTGTGAGAAATATTCTCGGCGAAAAGCACGATTTGTGGGATGTGAATACTGAGCGATCGTACTATGAAGATTTTAGTGTCGATCGCTCAAAAGAAAAAAGTGATTCGGATTTGATTTCGCAGTCAATATAGCCAGCCGACGGGATAGGGATGGCCATGAAAAAAGCGAATCTGCCAAACTTAATCGGCTTCGCAGCAAGCATCTTCGTGCTCCTGCTTTCAGTGCAGTGGTTTGTCCCTATCCAACTCGACTTAATCGAAGCGATAGCCGCGATCGCTTCTGCTTGGAGCGTTTGGCTGCTTGCTAAAAACAATCCCCTAGGCTGGTGGATCGGCTTAATCGGAGTTATCGCCTACGCTGCGGTGTTTTATCAAGTTAAACTGTACGGCGAAGTTGCGCTTCAATCCTTCTATTTGATCACGAGCTTCCAAGCAATTTATATTTGGCTGCGGGGTGGCGAAAACAGCACAGAAAAACCTGTATCTCGCATAAACCAACGCTGGCTCATCCTCACCGCAGTCTTCGTTACAGTTGGTGTATTTGGCTTGCGAACAGTATTAGTATATTTGGGCGGTGCAGCACCATTTTGGGACGCCCTGACCACCATCTTAAGCGCGATCGCCCAGTTGTATCTGATGGAACGCTATCTCGAAAGCTGGTATTTGTGGATTGTTGCAGACACGATTTACGTTCCCTTGTATGCCTCGCGCGGGCTATATCTGACGAGTATTTTGTACGCGATATTTTGCTTAATGGCAATTTTCGGACTGCAAAATTTTCAGCGGATTTACTCGGAACAAAAGTTAAAACAGCAGCAATCTTTATGATACTCGGTGTTACTGTAGGCAAATTTTACCCCTTCCACAAAGGACACGACTACTTAATTCGAGAAGCTAAAAAAAAGGTTGACCGTTTAATCGTTCTCGCCTGTTATAAAACAAATCAAGCAGTTGCAGGAAGCGTTAGAGCCGACTGGATTCGGTTTTTGCATCCCGATGCAGAAGTTATCGAAGTGCTCGACGATTTGCCGGAAGCCCCCGAACCTTGGGCTCAGAGGACTCTTGAGGTGCTTTCTGGGCGAAAACCCGATATCGCTTTTTCTTCAGAAGATTACGGCGAACCTTGGGCAAAACTGATGGGATCTCAACACTGTGCAGTCGATCGCGAACGGCTCAAATTCCCGATTTCGGGAACGCAATTGCGATCGCACTTAGCCGAACACTGGCAAATGCTGACTCCCCCAGCCAAAGCCTACTTTGCCAAACGAGTCTGCGTGCTGGGTGTAGAATCGAGCGGCACGACTACCCTGGCACGATCGCTCGCACAGCACTACCAAACTGTTTGGGTTCCCGAATACGGCAGGTGTTACTGGGAAGGCAGGCAATATTCGCCCGATCCGGAAATTTGGGACAGCTATGAATTTGTAGAAATTGCCAAGAAACAAGCTGCTATAGAAGACGATATTGCTACTCGCGCTAACAAAGTCGTTATCTGCGATACAGATTCTTTAGCTACTTGTATTTGGCACAAACGTTACCTTGGTTCCGAACACCCGATGGTCGAGCAAATTGCAGACAGCCGCCGCTACGATTTGTATATTTTGACTCAGCCGGATTTCGGGTTTGTTCAGGATGGAACGCGAGAAAGCGAACATTTACGGATGACTATGCACCAGTGGTTTGTTGAGGTTCTTCAGAAGAAAGGAAAGCGGTATATTACTGTGGGAGGAACGCACGAGTTGCGAATGTCGGATGCAATTGGGGCGATCGATTCACTGTTGGTGTTTGAAGCGTTAAAGGAGCTAGAGAATTAGGAATAAGTGGAGTGCGATCGCGCACCTTTTATTGGCGGGCGATCGCTCTTTTGAAATATCTCTTGCTTCTCTAGATATCTATTAGAATAGTCGAACTAGGCGATTAAAAGGATTGCAGGGAAACGATTCATGAAACTCACGGATTTGCCCCAAGATGTTCTCGATGATTTATGTCAGGATCGACAGTGGCGATTAGATATCGATCCAGGATTTGACAGCAAACACGAATTTTGGATGGCGTGGCATCATTTTCTCAAGTTACCGCAGGAATCCTACTTTGAGATATCCGAAGATAGTCTGGCAGATTTTCTCACAGTCCAAGAGTATAACCTGCTGCTGCCAGTGCCGCGATCGCACCATGCCTGCATCCATCCCATTCGATTGATTCCGAGTGCTGACCAACAGACACTCACCCTGTTTCTTCAGGACTCTTACCATCGTGATTGGTTCACAAAGCCCAGCGATGCCCGTTATGGATTTCTGGCGATATGCGATCGCTATCAGAAGTTTGGTTGCGATTTCTATCTTGCCAGCTATTATCATTTCGCTTACCTCCTCGGAAAGGATTACGAAGTGGCTGTAGCGATTCTTACTAAAAAATTAGGTCAGCTACCGTAGTTGATGTCCGATTGAATGATATCGATTAAGATTAGTTTGTAGTGAGGACTAAAGTCCTTCGATCCTGCGGACTAAAGTCCTCACTACAAACCGGATCGATCGCCCTCAAGCGCTAAGCGGAGGAATTTGACCGGGCATGATATCAAATATCATCGGGTAACGGTGGCAGTAATGCCTCTATTTGCACCAGCAAACCAGGCAAAATACTTGTAACGATATTCCAAATAACTTCCGAACTCACTTGGTCATAGCGATGAACCAAAATATTTCGTAAGTTAATCGCATTTCGCCAATCAATTTCGGGATGGAACTGCTGAAACTCGCTCGAAACTCTGCGAGCTGCTTCGCCCAAAATCCCCAACTGCCGCTCTACGGCACTTTGCATAAAAACACTTTCAAGGTAAGTGTCGCAAGAGGCATCAGCAGTAAACTCCTGAATCCGACGGATTGCTTGCGCCATGTCCCAAAGTGAAGCTCTATCCCGATCGCCCGCTTGCATAAATCACTCGATAGGTTTTCAAAATGTTCGATCGCCGATAGGGATTTTTTAACAGCTTTTTTTCCACCAAATCTACAGATCGCTGAAATAAATGCTCTATCTCTTCCTGCATACCCAATAAATGAGACAGCGTGAGGCGGTGGGATGGCTCGTAAGTAACTAATACATCCACATCGCTATCAGGGCGAAAATCATCCCGCAGCACTGAGCCAAACAGGGCAAACTCGACAATGTTCCAGCGCTGGCAAAATTGCGCGATCGCATCCAGAGAGACTTTTAAGCGATCGCTCACTACATATTCTAAATCTGATTGCAACTCAATCATCCGCGAGTCAACCTCCAACGAGAGCAAATAATGTCTGAGCTAAAGTGAAGCAATGGCATCGCTAACTTTCACCATGAGTGTCATCGGATCGATCGGCGAAACAGTAAACCCGCACTTCTGGTAAAACTGCTTCGCATCTTCGGAGATAGCGTGTACGAGAATTGCGCGTATTCCTGCAATCTCAGCAGCTTGCAAAGTGCGAAGAATTGCATCCCGCAGCAAAGCGCGTCCGATGCCGGAACCTTGCCAGTTGCGATCGCAGGCAAGCCGTCCAATCACCATAACAGGAATCGGATCGGGCATATTGCGCCGGACTTTACCCGTTGCAGTAGTTTGTGCTATTGCTCCATTTGCAAGACAATAGTACGCAATGACTGCTTGGCGATCGCACAAAACATAAGTCCGTGAAGCCCCCTCTGACTCATTTTTCAGAGCGCGGCGCTTGAGCCATTCATCTAACTGACTGTTGCCTGAATCAAAGGTCTCAATTTGATGTAACGAGTTCAGTTTTTCAGGGGGGCAGAGTTGGCCTAAATCTCGATCTAATCCCACGGAGATTTTGTTTTTAGTAATGCGTTTAGCTTCTGATTTGGCGTCGGCGGTGCATCCAGCAGCGCCAAAAATTGCTTAAATTTAATTTCATCTAACCCAAAAAAACAGCGGTCTAGAAGAACATCTTGAGCTTTTTGGTAAGCTGATTCAAGCATGAACTCCGATCGGCTCTTTCCCTGTAATTGGGCCGCGCGATCGATTACAGCGCGTTGATTCGGCTTAGCTCGAATGTTGATTGTCACATCGCGGGTCTGGCTGACTGATTCTTCAGATGCTGGCGGGTGCATAACAGTTACCTCTGGCTAGACACAGTAGTAATTTGAGCTAGTAGCCCTAGCATATTTATATGCTAATTTTTTGTATACACAATGTCAACACATATACTGAAATCTGCGATCGCGGATCTAGTTAACCGCGAGGGAATCGTGAACTCACGCATTGTACGGGCAGCCCCCGCCGCCGCTGATACAGGATCGCTCGGCCTAAGTCCTGATGTTGCCTTTCTAGGTCTGTTTTTGATAGTTGACACAAATTTTTTAAACTTGTGCTAACCCTTGACTACATACTTAAAACAGTGAAAATATGCTAAGACGCAAGCAACAAACGAACCAACCTATGAAGTTTTCCCAGAAGTCAGGGGGCAAAAGTGCCACATCCCCAAAAATCAACTCAACACACAATCTCGGCGTCGGAGGATTGCGGAAATTACTTTTTGCCGCCGGAATAGCCTCTCTGTGCGCTAGCTGTCAAAATCCTCAAGCACCCACCGCCACAACTCCCGGAGGCAGCCCCGGAACCAGTCCTGCAGCCACTCCCGTCGCAGTCAGCAGCCCCGGAGACCCAAATACTGTCAAAATTGTCTCCATGCTGCCGATGACAGGCAGCGCCTTGGGTCAAGCTCAAACAATGGTCAACGGCATCCAACAAGCCCTCGCCGAAACCAACTCCAAAGCTTGCGACGGCAAAATCCAAATCCAATACGAAGTTTACGATGACGCCACCGCCGCGGCCGGCAAATGGGACCCCGCCCAAGTAACCTCGAACTCCAACAAAGCCGTCGCTGACGCTTCGGTAGTTGCCGTCATCGGTCACTATAACTCCGGTGCCGCCAAACTTTCCATTCCCGTGCTCAACCAAGCTAACATCGTCATGATCAGTCCGGCCAACACTTATCCGGGACTGACTAAACCAGGAAAAGGCGAAGCCAAAGAACCCAACGTTTATTATCCCGCTGGCACTCGTAATTTCACCCGCGTTGTCCCCGCTGACGACCTTCAAGGGGCTGTAGCTGGCAACTGGGCGAAATCTTTAGGCGTACAAAAAGTCTACATTCTCGACGACCAAGAACTCTACGGCAAAGGCATCGCTGATGTTTTTGAAGCAACTTCTAAAAAGTTGGGAATTCAAGTCCTCGGAAGAGAGGGAATTGATATTAAAGCTAGCGACTATAAGGCGTTAATGAATAAGATCAAAGCTTTAAATCCCGACATGATTTACTTCGGTGGCACTACTCAGAGCAACGCCGGACAAATAATTAAAGACATGAGAAATGTTGGGATGGCGGCTGATGCAGTTAAGTTCATGGGGCCCGACGGCATTAAAGAGCAAGCTTTAATTGACGCGGCGGGCAAAGATGCCGAAGGAATTTACGCTACTTTTGGTGGCTTGCCTCCTCAAGAATTGACTGGTGCGGGCGCGAAGTGGTACGAAAGTTACAAGGCAAAATATAATGCTGAACCGGAAGCTTATGCAGCTTATGCCTATGAAGCTGCTAAAGTTGCGATCGGCGCAATTAATAAAGTTTGCAAAAATGACCGCGCTGCTATCCGCGAAGCTGTCTTGGCAACTAAAGACTTTAACGGGGTACTCGGCACTTGGAGTTTTGACACCAACGGCGACACGAGCTTGACTACAATGTCAGGAAATGTGGTTAAAGGTGGCAAGTGGGAGTTCGTGAATGCGCTCAAGACGGAATAATTAGTCAGTTGTCAGTTGACTGTTGTCAGTTGACTGTTGACTGTTGTCAGTTGACTGTTGGCTGTTGACTGTTGTCAGTAGTGATTTTAACTGGTTCCTAAGCAGAGCCTAGGAACCAATGTCACTCTTGGCCGGCTGGGCTTTCCGATCCGAAAAATTGGAGGTAGAGCCTCCGAATCCGCGTTTCTAATATCTGCCTAGAAACGAGTAGAATGAATGTTCCTAATGCCCAATTTCCAATTCCCCATTACGAATAATTATGAAAAACTGGAAAAGTATTCTCTTATATGTAGGTGTAGTTTATATAGTTTTGCTATTAGGCCCGATCGCAGGATTTGATTTGCCAAAAATAGTTGGTGAAATAGTCAGCAATCCCGAAGTTTTTATCCAACAATTATTAGTTGGTCTTGTTAACGGCGCGCTGATTGCAATTATTGCTTTGGGTTACACTATGGTTTATGGCATTATTGAGTTAATCAATTTTGCTCACGGCGACTTGTATATGTTGGGTGCTTTTGCTTCCCTAACCGTGTTCGGGGCTTTTGGGATGCAAGATGGCGCACCTTTGGCTATTGCTATACCGGTGATGTTAGTTGCTTTAATTGTATGTTCGGTGTTTTGTGCTGGGTTGAATATTGTTGTGGAAAAGTATGCTTATCGACCTTTGCGAAATGCTCCTCGTTTAGCTCCTTTAATTTCGGCAATTGGAGTTTCTTTTATTTTCCAAAATATGGGGCTGTTTTGGGGAGGATTGAAAGCTTTTATTCCGGTGATGGGTTCTAATTCTGCTGCGCCGAAAAGTTTTCCCGATTTGTTGCCGCGAGTTGATATTTTCAAAGCTTTGGGAATTCAAACGAGTATTGTATTTACTACGAAAGATTTAATTGTGTTGGTGGTGGCGGTGGTATTGATGGTTTTGCTTCATGTGTTTGTGCAATACACTCGTCTGGGAAAGGCGATGCGGGCAACTGCTCAAAGCCGGGATGCTGCTAAAATTATGGGAATTAATGTGGATCAGATTATTGCTCTGACTTTTTTGATTGGGGGAGCTTTGGCGGGTTCGGCGGGGATTCTGGTTGGTCTGTACAACAATACTATTGTTTTTACGATGGGGTTTACGGCGGGTTTGAGGGCTTTTACGGCAGCAGTTTTGGGGGGAATTGGCAATATTGTCGGGGCGATGTTGGGGGGGGTTTTGATTGGGTTGCTTTCGTCTTTGAGCGATCAGTATTTGTCGAGCCGCTGGACTAATGCTTGGGTGTTTGGGGTTTTGGTGGTGATTTTGGCTTTTCGGCCTGGGGGTTTGTTGGGAGAAAATGTTCAGGAAAAGGTTTAATTGGGAAATGGAAAAAGGGGAATATGTCAAACAAGATAATTCAAGCAATTTAACTGGTTCCCAGGGTCGGCTTGGGAACTGATGTCTAGAGGCTCTGCCTCGCATCACCAAATCTGCTAATTATAGCAATATTGTGATAAAGTAAATGTGGATGACGAGGGTCGAAAACTGTGCCCGAAACAAAAGTTATTTTTTATCAAGATCGAGAAGGCGCGGCTCCAGTTCTGGAATGGCTTAAGATACTCCTGAAGCACGATCGCAAAGGCTATGCCAACTGTGTTGCGCGAATTCAACAACTAGCAAGTACAGGTTACGAGTTACGACGACCTGTGGCAGATTACCTGCGTGACGGAATTTATGAATTACGGGCAAAGCATCTCCGAGTGCAGTATCGCATTTTGTACTTCTTTAATGGGCAGAATGTAGCAATTTTGGCTCATGCCATCACAAAAGATGAGGATCGAGTCCCTGATACAGAGATTGAGCGGGCAATTCAGCAAAAGGCTCAATTTGAAGCCAATCCAGCAGTTCATACCTATGTGGAGGAAACAGAAGATGGCGAAGACGAATGATGCACTGAAGATCCTTCAACAAATGACCTCTGAAGATCCTGAAATGGAGGAAATGATTAAAGAATCCTCTTTCAATGCAGAACTTGCACAACTGATTTATCGTGCTCGGACGCAAGCAGGATTGACCCAACAGCAACTTGCCGATCGCATTGGGACAAAACATTCGGTGATTGCGGAGCTTGAAGATGCTGAGTATGAGGAACACTCGCTTTTAATGCTGCAAAAAATTGCACGTGCGCTCAATCAGCGATTGGAGGTTCAACTGATCCCGATCGCCCTTGAGGAAAATCGCACTGAGCAGCGTAGTGCGTAAATTAAGAAATGAGTATGCGCGATCGCCTATTATTTACTCAATTCCACTATTTTCGGTTCGATACTAAAGCCAGGTTTGAGCCAGCCAAAAACTTCGCCTAAAGTCAACTGCATTTCCGGCATAAAATTGGGCATCGGGAGTATATCTGTTGGTTCTTGCAAGGAAATCGGCTGCTGCCTTGCGGGATAGGCTAAAATGTTTTTTTCATCGGGATCGAGCAACCAACCCATCTGGCAACCGGCATTCAAACAGTGCAAAATATTGTTTGTGACTTTGGTTTGGCTTTGGGCTGGGGACAAAATTTCTATTGTCCAGTCTGGGTGAGCATTAAATGTATTGGCAATTTCGCCGTCAGCGTCTAGGGGAATGCGATTCCAAACAAAAATCGCGACATCGGGGACAATAGAACGTCCGCCAAAGGTGCAGCGAAGTTCTGGAAATGCCCAAGCAATCCGCTGAGGTTTGCCCGCTGCATTAACCCTCGTGATAAGTTCTCCCTGAATTGTGCTGTGTTTTCCTTGTGGCATAGGTTTTTGTAAAATCGCACCTTTGATGTATTCGCTAGCGGGTTTGGTTTCTGGGAGTTGCAAAAACTCGTCGAGGGTGATAGTTTTTTGAGGTGCTTGTACCATATAGCGATCGCCCGTTTGAAGTGTGTTGGGGTAACAGTTCCAGTATATAGCAGTTGACAGTTGACAGTTGACAGTTGACAGTTGACAGTTGACAGTTGACAGTGACTAATAACTAATGACTAATAACTAATGACTAATGACTAATAAAATAATCCAAGCAATTAAATCGACTGGTATTTTAGGGGCGATCGCCTCTTTGACTGTTTTGTTATTCGGCGGTTGGAGCGGCACTGTGATCGGCTGGCTGATGGGTACGGCGGCGGGCTTTATGAGCTGTCGGGATCAGAAGGTTTACAGCCCGAAAATGGGTGCTGCGATCGGCAGTTTAGCCGGTTTGGGATTGGGAGTTTGGCTGTTAGTTGCGAGTGTGGTAGAAGGGGTTTTGATTAGACCTTTGTCTGGTCAACCTGCTGTTGCTTTGCCGACGACGCTGCTGTACGGGATTTGCAGTTTGACGATCGCAATTTTGACAGCTACGTTAATGGGTGCTTTGCAGGGTTTGCAGGGAGAACGCCAGCGGCTGGCAACTCTGGTGACATTAGCTTTTATTCTAATTCTGTTTCCGTTTATCGACATTCAGGCTCAGACCGGCTGGATTGCTACTGTAGTACAGATTCAAATCTTTATTATGTTGGCGCTGGGTTTGAATATTACGGTGGGTTTTGCGGGTTTGTTGGATTTGGGATATGCGGCGTTTTTTGCGATCGGCGCTTACACGACGGCTTTGCTATCTTCTGGGCAGTTAAATATTGCTTGGAACTTTTGGGTGGTACTGCCGATCGCGGCCGGTGTAGCTGCGATCGCGGGCGTAATCCTGGGTATTCCGACACTGCGGCTCAAGGGCGATTATTTGGCGATTGTTACCCTCGGTTTTGGCGAAATTATCCCCGTTGTCTTTAGGAATTTAACGGCGATTCGGATCGACGAACCAGTCTCGAAGATTGTTGCGGCTGTTTTGGGCAAACCAGAGTTGGTGCTGTGTCTGGTTGGGTGCGATCGACCTTTTAACCTCACCGGCGGCGAAGCGGGAATAAACCCGATCGGGCGACCATCTCTCCCCATCGTCGGCACTTTCAGCACCGGCAACTACTTTCCCTGGTACTACCTAATTTTACTGTTAGTTGTCTTCGCTTACTTCATGATTTCGCGGCTGCGAGATTCCCGCTTGGGGAGGGCGTGGAATGCCATGCGCGAAGATGAATTAGCGGCGAGTGCGATGGGGATTAACCTGGTCAAAACCAAACTTTCGGCTTTTGCGATGGGAGCGACGTTTTCGGGCTTTGCAGGCGCGTTTTACGCCGCCTATATCAGCGCAATTTTTCCCAGCGTTTTCGATTTCTCGGTGTCGGTAATCATCCTGTGTATGGTGATTTTAGGCGGTTTGGGCAACATGACCGGGGTGATTTTGGGGGCTATCATTATCATGTCTGCCGATCGACTTTATCTGCCACAATTAGCGCAAGTCCTCAAGGGTTTTCTGAATACTTTTGTACTCCCCAGGATTGCAATTCCCCAGTTGCGAGACTTTCTGGCAACCAGTTTAGACCCGATTCAAATGCGCTTATTTCTATTCGGCCTAACTCTTGTTGTCATGATGCTTGTGCGGCCGGAGGGACTGATTCCTGATAAAATACACCAAGCTGAACTGCATTCGGATGCTGAAGCGAGCAATGAGTCTTTAGCAGATGCGAGAAGTCAATAAGTAGGTAAGGGCAAAAACCATAGTATTTTGTAGGCGGGTTTAGCTAAGAATCTAGGATGCAACTCACATTTTGCACCATTCTCAAGAACAGGCAAGATGCCTGTTCCACAATAAAATTCACTCTTTGTGGAACAGGCATCTTGCCTGTTCATAAAAACCTTATTTAGAATGGTGCAACATCTAAGATACAAGGGAGTTTAGGGGTGTAAAAACCCCCTCCCCATCTAATGTTTATTTGTAACCAACTACTTAGTAAGGGTGAAAGATTAGCCATGAAAAATGTAACTGGTACTGCTTTTATCGTTGCGGAATTTAGAGCAGAAGAGAATGAAGAGGCCATTCCTCTGTATACTGATCATGTAGTAAAAATATGGCTGAATGAGGAAACAAAAAAAGTAGCTAGCCACATAGCTCAAAGCTCTCCCGCCGCTAAAGAAATGGTTAAGTTGCGGACTAAATATTTTGATGATGTTTTGTCAAATCAAATTTTAGGAGGTTGCAAGCAAGTAGTTATTTTAGGTTCAGGCTTGGATACTCGCGCTGCTAGAATTAATGGCGAAAAAGTCACTTATTTTGAAATAGACGATCGCGCGACTTTTCAATTAAAAGCAGAAACTCTCAAAGCAAACAAAGTTACTGCCAATGTTCGCTATATTCCCGGCGATTACGTAAAAGACGGTTTAATCTCCTTGCTGAAACAGAGTGAATTTGATTTCGCTCGACAGACATATTTTTTGTGGGAAGGCAACACTACTTTGGTTGACAAAAAAGATGTAATATTTGTACTAGAACAAATTCGCGACAATTTTCCTAATTTTCGAGTATCCTTTGATTATATGTCGGAAAAGGTGATTTTGAGAACGACGGGCTACCAAGATATCAATGATTACATAGATAAATACGAAAGTATGTATGCACCGTGGATTACTGGGTTTGAAAAGATTGCAACTTGGGCTGATGAACTCAATCTCAAAGTTATTGAAAACTTTTCGACTGCCGATTTACACGCACAGTATCGCCCTGGCCGTTCGCTAGAATCTAATCTTTTTAAGTTCTATTTTGTTTGTACTTTAGAAAATGCAGTAGGGGGCGTCAATCGATTTTAGATTTTAGATTTTAGATTTTAGATTGACCCCACGGATAAATGCGGGGGCTTGAAGATTTTCGATTTTCAATTTTGGATTGATTCCACGGATAAATCACGTGGCGGGTATCATCAAGAAATTCTTGGTCAGTCAAGAGATTTGACTCAACTCACACAATTTGCTGCTGACGCACCGCAGAGTACAGACGATCGCACTTTGTCGGTACCCTAGAAAATGCAGGAGGGTGCGTCAGTGATTTCTTGGACAATCGCAAACCATTTATTAGGTCAAGCGAATTCGTAAAGAATCAATAAGACCCTGTTTAGTCAACCAATCTTCTACCTCTGGCGTTAAAAGTCCCAGGGTAGCACCCTCATTAGCAGCCACTCTCAGAAAACGAAGCACTGCTTCAGGAACCTCATCAGCATTTAAGCCCTCCCAGCACTGCTTTAATTGCTCAATTAGCCGATCGACTTTATCAAAATCCTCACTGCTTTGGGGAATTGAGTTAGACGCCCGAATTTGCAAATCTAAATTTCTAATTCGTTGGATAGTTGGCTTAAATGCCGAAACTTTATCCAATAAATTTAGGATTTCATTATTAGTGCGGGGCCTATTTTGATTTCGGTAGCGCCGCCAAGCTTGACTCAATTGGTCTTCTAGAGCTTTTTGCAATTGCTCTATCCTCAAATTGAAATTTATTTTATTGAAATTTTCATTGTCTATAATCCACTCAGGATCTGCTTTAAATTCTGCCTCAACATTAGCAATAAAATTCAGCAGTTCGTCAGCTTTTTGAGTTAGAGCGAAATTGGCAATTCCTCTTTGGCGAAAAGCTCTCAAAGATTGAACGAGAGGTATAGTTCCAGCGACAGCTTGCTCTATTTGCTGTTGTCGAGATTGAAAGCCTTGAAGATGGGTTGCATACGTCTGAAGATTAATTTTCTTGTGAGATAAGTCAATCAGTTGAGTTGATTTTTCGAGAAGCATATTATCTATCCTTTAATTTCAGTAATTAGATTTCGCAGTTTAGCCAATCCATCTTGAATAGCCCTATGGCAAGATTCTACTGTTGCACCACCTGACACTTCTAAAACTTCAATTTGGTTATTCGCATCGGTTAGAGAAGCATCAAGAAAATTGTTAGTGCTGCCGACAAATTCGGCAGCCTCTGTCATTGTTTTTTGATGATTTTCCCTGAGATACTCAAGCAGCTTCCCCGGTTTACTATCGGGATTATCTTTCTCAGCTTGCACGCGCTTCATTGTTCCTAAATATCTATCAAGCCCAACTCGTTTAAACTGTTCCCATACTGATTTTAGCTCATCGACATTCTTTCTGCCTCGAAATACACCAGCTTCTGTCGAGCTATCGATCGCCCGCTTTACTAAATCGGTAACATCTTTTTTCTTGATGTCTTCCCCTAATGCAGCTACTAGAGAATTGTAAACACCAAGTTGGCGATCGCACTCTTCCTGAATCGCTTTTTCTAGCAGTTCATCCGCAGCTTGACGCGCTTTCTCAATTTCGGGAAACTTTTCTCGAACATCTGTCGGAATTTCACATTGAGGTTGCCAAGATTTGCTAACCTGTTGCAATGGGTCGAGGATTTGTACAACATCAATAATCTGAAATTGTTTAGAACTTCCTTTTGTGCAGGCAGTGCGACTTTTAACAATTTCTAGTAAAGCCTCCCGGTGGTTTTGTAAGCTATTAAATAGCTTTTTCCAGTTAGCTGAACGATTTTCTAAATCTTTTGCTTCTAAATCGAGAAACAAACTATTAATCAAATGTTCAATCGAATCTGTAGGATGTCCTGCCATTGTGGCGGCGATCGCCAGTAGTTCAACTGCCGCAGGGACAGGGTTCCAAGGTTCCCCAGACTCGCGGGGATACAGGCGAATTTGCTCAACTACATATTGACTCCATTTTTCCAGTTGTTTGGCGTAGGTGCGAAAGTAGCGAGATCCATCGGGGAACTTCCAATGCTTGTAATGGTTGTATTGCAAAATACCTTGAAAGGCGATCGCCGTTTCCCGAAACTCATCTGCATCATCAGGATTCAGAGGAAGAGATAGTTTAACTCCAGAAATCGTCTCCCTCGTCACTTTTCGACTATAAAAAGTAATATTTCTGCTTTTAAAATATGTCGTCCCACTACTAGCAAAAACCCCCTTAAGCAGCATTTCCGTATCCCATTCGATCCGCTCGCCGATAGCTGAGTAAATCAACGGCCGCAGTTCCCCAGCGATATCTTGCGGGAAACTTTCTTGAGTGTTGTTCCACCTATCAAGAAATTCTTTTTGCCTAGTCAGCTTGTCGGGAACTTGTCCGGCTGCTGCCAGATTTTTTTTAGTTTTAGATTGTGACTCAACTTGATACTTACTAACAGAAGACCTAGACTCTTTAGGACCAGAAATAGATGATGATTTTTTTGTAGGCTGAACCTTCACGCCCAGCGCCGGAATATCAAATGCAGAGTGAACTTCTGGGTGCAAATCACAAAGCTCGTTACTATCCGTCCACAAATCTAGGAGAATCTGGCGGCGATCGCCATTTTCTGGATCTTTCGCTTGAATATCTCCCTGAACCATTGCACTCAGCCGCATCTTACCAAAGTGTTCTCGCACAGAAATAGCAGGAAACTCTCCGCCCTCGATATCAGCAGCAGAATTTTCTAGCGTCCACTTAAGAACATCTTTAATCAAAATCCGAGGGTTAAAATTGCCGGGATTGACTCTAGAAAGCATTTGTTCTAATCCTTCAGGCGTAAAAGGATACAAACCCAAACCGTCTGCTTCTGAAAAACCTGCATGACAAGCTAATTTATGTTCGCATTCATTGCAAGCACTAGGTAGAGATTCTCGATCCGCACCTTCGCGATTGCGAGAGTCAGCCCACCAATTTTGAATTGTTTTATCCTCCAAACGCACGGCGTTGAGATATCGACCCACAAATTGTTTGATATCTGCATAATTCACTAAAGATTGTTCGCCAACTGTGCCAAGGTCAAGATTAACGCTAAAAGTAATCCGCTGTTTTACAGTATCTAACCTCAGACTGTCAAAATAGCCCGTAGTACAAGCTAGCGCCGTTCGGATCGCGCACAAATGTTTGCCACCCGGTTGTTGAGGTCGCGCTAAAACTGCTTCTAAAACTTCGCGATCGATGCCTTGCAATTTAGCAAAATCTTCAATCAGCAAAACTAACTCTATTCCTTGTTGGGCTAAAGTTTCGCGAACTTCCCCCATCAATCTTTGTAAATCTTCCCGCCCCAAGCTCAAAACCTGAGCTATGGCTTCATCTAAATGTCGGTTCAACCAATCTACAGTTGCCCTTTGAATATCCTCATCGCCGATGAGTAAGCTATAAAATTCCCGCGCAGACTGCCCAGCTTTTTGCAAGTTTAAAACATTGAGAGGCAAGTCATTTAGCGAAAAATGCCTCCGTTCTTCCACAACTTCTACCGTATCTCGCTGTCCGAGAATGTGGATAACTAATTGATGGATAATACCCCCATCCTTTAGCCAGTATTCTTTTCGGAAAAATGGATCGTATAGGAAAGAATCAACAGCACCAACTAGGTAATCTTCCACGTCCGACAGTTTTGTGCGATCGCCCCGACCGTTTGGGCCAACCGCAGCCGCAAGCTGATTCAGAAGTTGTTCCCGCGCTTGGGCTTCTGTCAAGCTGCTAGTGGCTCGATTTAAACGCTGCCGGTATTCATCAAAACTTGCTCCTGGCATCCCTTCTAATATTAAACTGATAATATCTTTGAGATTCGTTCCTATTTTGGGTATGAGCAAAACTCGGCGCTTTTGGGTCGATTCAATATTCGCAGCTAGCCAGCGAATCAGGTGAGATTTTCCCGTCCCCGAACTGCCTAAAACTGGCACGAAAGCGAAATCTTTTTCAGCGAGAAAGTCTTTCAGAAATTGTTCCTCACTGTAGGTAACACGCGACGGTGCATCGATAAGTTCCTGGCGGTACATGGCAATTGGATGGTGAGTTGCCAGAAATATACTATCTGGAGTTTGCGTAGCCTCCACACCCATTACGCGGCGAACGCGATCGACATCCCAGCAAACAAATTTTGTAAAAGTCATAGTTCTACTCCCGTCCAAATAATATGAGAAAATCCTGCTTCTTTGTCACCACTTGGAAAGATGAATAAATCGGCATCCGACTCTTTTATAAGCTGGATGCACTTATCATCCTGAAGGCGGAATAAAGCAAAAGCCGTGCTAGTTGATAAATGATTGGGTAAGCGACCACCAATTTTTTCTTCAACCTGTTCTCGAAATTTTCCAGTTTCAAACAGAGGACATTTTTGAGCTAGACGATCGATAAAATCTCGAATTGAAAGTTTAGCTTTTGCTTCTCCTTGAAATAAATCCTTTAAATTTCGTCTGAGATAAGCAGTTGGCTCAGCCACAACAAGTTTTTTGTTGGAATCTGAAGCATGACCCCAAGCAAACCCTAAATAACACATCCAGTCCTCGACTTGACCAAACAAACTATTGCTGGATATTTTCAAATCTAAAGACTCAGCAACTCCCTGCTCTGCGACACGCTGTTCTACTTCTTGCCATGTACCGGGAGCATCATAAATATCCTGTGCTAAATACCATGCTATTAACCGACCTAAATCTTCTTCATCTTCGTTATCAGAAGCAAACAATAGCTGTACCAGCGTATCGGGTAACAATTTATCACCCATTTTAGGATGTCGAGATGCTTCGGGAATCTCAAAATTTATAGCAATATCATCATTGTCTGCGATTAATAAGCGACATTTTATGCTTTCTCGCAGTGCAGCATCAAACATCGGATATTCGGCACTTTTGTTTCTCCCTTCTGACAATTCATGTGGAGAAAGCAGCCGAGTGAGTTTTTCCTTGTTTTCGCGCTGTTTGGGTGCTTCAAGTAAATATCTAAATATTCCTCGCATTCTGCTAGGAGTAGCCAAAGCAGTTTTTAAGACGCTCATAAATTAACCTCCCTGCAAAAATGGTTAAACATCAAGTATCTGCCTGAAAAAATATTAATCAGCTTGCGGTCATCGCGGCTCGGATCGGGTGTATCTACGGGAAGCATAATGATTAGCGGAGCTTGAGAAGTTCTGTTGAGTGACAGATAGTTGTGAGGGATAGCCTTTCCGGGCGGATGAAATATCAGGGTGGGAATGCGCGGCATCAGCATGGGTTCGTATTTTCCAAACAAAAATATACAAGCATCGGCAATTCCCTTTGTTTCTGCTATCAATATACTCTGAAATTCATCAGCCACAACAAGATTATTAATTCCCTGCTCGATTAACCAGTTAAAAAGTTTAGGGCTTTTGAGTTGCCAGCTTTGAGCTTCAAGAGACTCATAGAAAACTAGCATTAATTTATTTCCTCCTAGCAATCCTTTTAGTTCTTCACCTACAAAAAAATTCGGTTTTTGCCATACAGGTAATGGCGCAGGCATAATTCCCGAAAACTCTGGTTCCCTGTTTTTTCTGCAAACAGGACATCCACCGCAAGCGGGAGAAACTATCACCTGTTTTCTCGGTTCTAGCACTGCACGGGCGGGAATAGTGTAAGCTTCAGCAAAGATTTCTGAAATACAGCGTTTCGGCCGCAAAACCTCACGCATCAATTGCAGGTTTTTATAGCTCCAGTTTTGGCGCTGTTGGCGAATTGGCTCTACTTTATGTTCCCAAGTTTGACGATTCAGATGTGATTCATCTCGGATGCGGATGAACCGGGACTCTCTGTGCAGTTCCCAAGCTTCGTTATAAGCTGCTTCCGATTTAAAATTTCTTCTTCGCGGCGGTTCCTCGGCATCAATATCGATTAAACCCGATCGACTCATCAGCGTTAAAGTGCGGATGTTCCAAGCCTGATTCTGTTGGCTGTTCATGTCAATGTCTCCTGATTGTAAGGATGGAGGAATATTGACGGGAACGCGAAACCGCCCATCGGGAAGAATTTCTTTCCTCAAAAACATACTTTTCCACCGCTGAAAACCCCGATCGCTCGTTATGGCAGATTTGTCATTAAGCGATTTGGCAATCTCTAAGTCTTCATTGGTATGTAAGGTGAGCGAGATTGCTGCTTTGCCGTCTCGACCTCCTCGACCCACTTCTTGATAAAAGCGATCGATAGTTTCTGGGATGCAGACATGAAGCACGGCTCGAATATCTGACTGATCCACACCCAAGCCGAAAGCAGAAGTAGCAACAACTATATCAACTCGTCTCTCGCGCAAATTTTCAATCAGTTGAGAGCGTTCTTCTGGGCTGGATTCCCCGGTCATAATCGCACACCGTTTGAATCCAGCAAACAATAAATCCTGTTGCCATCGCCGGACATCTTCGCGTTTGGTGGCGTAAACAATCAGAGGGCGGGGAAGATGATAAACCGCTTCAATTAATCGCTGTTTCCTGATTTCTTCACTTTGACACCAAGCAAACCAATAAGACGGTTCCGGTCGCAACTGTACGGCAGATATCACTTGAAACGGGCCGGGTTTCCCGAATAAAATTTCTAGGGTATCTAAACAGGATTCTGTTAAGGTTGCAGTCAGCAATAAAGTTGTAAAAGAAGTTAAGCGCAGCAAATCTCTTCGCAAACCTGGGAGTTCTTGAAAAGCGGGACGGAATTCATCGCCCCACTGTTCGACGATATGCGCTTCATCTATTACGAAATACCGCAGCATTTCTGATTTGGCGGCTTCGTAAAGAGCAGGTGCGAGAGAATTCATCAAGCTTTCGGGTGATGTGAAAACGATTCGCTGAGTGCCGTTGCGAATGCGATCGCGAATTTCCTGCCGTCTCTCTTGTCCTTGCCCAAACTCGTCGCCATAATAGGCAGTGGCATGGTTCACAAAAGGTTTTAAAGCTCGTTCCTGGTCAATGGCTAGTGCTGTAGTTGGTACTACAACAACTGTTACACCAGCATTTTTCGATCGCACCAGCGCCGGCAGTTGAGCGCAAAGGCTTTTCCCCGATCCAGTAGGCAGGTTAATGGCGAGTGTCGAATTGTCAGGAGCCGTCAAAACAGCCCGAATTGCTTCACGTTGCCCTACACTCCGATACTTCTGCCAATTCACCAATTCCAGAAACGGATCTCCCTCTACTGGCTCGTAATTGCGGCGTTTTTTATCATCAAATACGGGTTTTTCTGGGGGATATTGTGCGGAAAAATCTAGCCAATCAGGCTGCCAAGGATGAGCGCTAATCAGATAGTAATCCGCACCGTCGCTCAAAATATCGATACCGCTTTGTTGCCACATTTCGCGATCGGGAAAAAGAGAAGTCCGAGGTACTTTCAAAGTTGGGGGTATCCCGCCTTTTTGCTCGTATTCCCGCCGCAGAACCTGACGGATTAGAGTCGCAATATCTCCCCTTCCCGGCGCATAAGAAGTTCCCGCAGCATCCAAAGTTTCCAGCAAGCGCCTGTAACCAACTTCTGAAAATTGACTTGTATCGCCAGGAATCTTATCTGTTTGGAGAATTTCTCTGAGCTTTTGAAAAGAATCAGCCATCACTCATCTCCCCCTTCCTGAGATTCAACCGGAGGTCGCCCAGAAACTACAATGAATCCTACAGAATCAAGCTTGATTCGCGGATGGCGAATTCCTTCTAAAATAGCTTGACTTAACGCAGTTTCTATGTTAACTTCTTTTGCTAGTAAAGAGTGCGAAGTTTGTTGGCTTTCAGCCATTCGGTTGAGGCGCAGCCGCAGTTGGTCTACTCTATTTCCTAGTTTCTGGTCGGCGATTCGGGCGCGCTGTTCGCAGAGCGAGATGAAAAAAGTGCGATCGCGCAACAGTATTTCCGAAGTCTCACGCGCCTGACTGCACAAATCAGGCCACTTACTCTCATCAACAAACTCATTGAGAACCGATAATCGACTTTTTGCTAAATTATAATCTCGGCAGGGATGAGAACTTTTACCCTTGTACGAACCTTGCAGAATCTTCAAAACAGCTTCATCTTCAACAATGCTCATTGGTTCGTAGCGAGCATCAATAAAAATTGTCTCTAGGATTGGAGGAAATAACGCATCAGCGCGCCGTTTCACAGATACAAATCTACTTCGCTCCAGCTCAAAATCTGTTGAAACTTGCTGGGCTAATTCCAAATCAGCCTCGACTACATAATTAAAGCGAAAACCGAACCATTCCATCCCTTCCCCAGCATCCCAAGAGCGATCGCATCGCCATAGAGCAAATGCTTGACCCCTGTCATCCCAATGGATATAAGATGCTAGTGCTTCCACAAATTCTTCCCCAATACGGTAGAGGTTGACACCAGGATATTTAGTTGATATTCTCCGATTATAAGTACCAGAGGGTTGTGCATAAGCAGCAAAGCGAGTTTGCAGATCGTGGATGGGAATTAGAGTGCGCTTAGTAGGTTGATAACGCCCTACTTTTTCTAAATTGGGATCGTCAATTTGTTTGAAGTGCAGTGCTTGACATATCCAGTCTTCTGTTGCTCGTTTAATTTCCTGATGGCGAGCATCATAATCATCTAAAATTTGAAAATATTGGGTAGCGTTTTCATCCTGGGCATCTATTTCATCTAAAGCGTTTTGTTCGCTAATTTTTACCTTTTCTTCAGCAATTTCTTGTTGGATAGTCTCTATCATTTCCAATAGTCCACTAGCACCAGATTGAAACATAGTGGTTAGCAGTCCTGGTAGTTTTTCATCTACATAAAACTGGAGACTGGCAATGGATTGATGAAAGATGCCGAAACCGTCTTTTAATAATTGATACCAAGCATCGTGAGGGCTATCCTCTAAGTCTGAGCCTGCGAATACTGTAAATTGAACATTTAAAGGGCGACCAATGCGATCGATCCTACCAATCCTTTGTTCTAAACGATTTGGCGACCAGGGAAGATCGAAATGAATCATCCAATCAACAAATTGAAAGTTCCGACCTTCTTCAGCAGAGGAATCGCAAACAAGGATAAAACAATTTCGGTCATTTTTGAACTTGTTGAGGCTTTTCTCAACATGAGAACGAGACAGTCCTAATTGATGGCTAGCTACAGAGGCCTGACCAAAGGTATCTGATAAGCACCGGAAAATTTCAGCGCCTGTTTGGGCAAAACTGGTGAAAATGACAATTTTAGGTAGGGGAGTTCCCGATATCGGTCTGCGAATTTGCTGTTGCACCTGTTCGAGCAATTTATGAAGGTTGCTGCGATAAGATTGAAGTTTAAAAGTCTCTGAAAGATGATACAGTATCACTATCTTTAGTAATTCGAGGCGAGATCCTTCTTCTGAAGGTTGCTGAATAATTCTTAGTAAAGATTGCAAAATCTGTTCTTCCCCAGAAAATTTAGGGGTTTCTGTCAGAATGCGGATATTATCAGCACCAAATTCTTGAATCAAGGCAGAATGGGAGATGCCGCTTAAACGGGTTTCCAGCACTTGCGCTAAAATCCCTAACCAAGTCCCGCTAGCACGGAATAAAAGTAGAAAAATTTGCTGATATTGTTGTTGGTTAGGAGC
Organism: Microcoleus sp. B13-B6; assembly: GCF_036705405.1. Taxonomy (NCBI): domain Bacteria; kingdom Bacillati; phylum Cyanobacteriota; class Cyanophyceae; order Oscillatoriales; family Microcoleaceae; genus Microcoleus; species Microcoleus sp. B13-B6. Next base: position 3,380 of record NZ_JAUBUJ010000051.1, on the reverse strand, counting down.
GACTGTGCGCCATTCATCAATTAGTTCGTGAAGTTGGGGCGATCGCTCATCTAAGTCATACTCTACTTTTGGTGTCACATTTCGGGCAAAAATTACATCTTCCACCGCAGCGCGACGGTTGCGGAGCATTCGACGGTGTAACCGATAGGTGTCGCTGATGTGGGTGCGAATCGATCGCACAATTCGATCTCGATCTGCCGGGAGTGTTTCTTTAGAAAGCAAACAATTTTGTAATTCCTCTACGAGATTTAGCAGATATTTATCTTCAGAAAAAAGGTTTCGCAGTTGGTTGAGGTTAGTTTTAAGCACAAACGGATTTGCTTTCTCTTTAAATGAGAGTAAAACTCGACCAATTTGTTGGCGGTTTTTCACCCTCGCACGAAAACCTTCTAAATCATCAAGTTGGTAGGTGCTCGGATCGAGTAGGTGCAGCATCGCCAGGAAATCTTGCTCGTGATTGAGAACTGGAGTTGCAGATAATAGAAGTAGGCGATCGCTTTTATGAGCGAGGTGTTTGCAAGTCTGGAAACGGCTGCGCTTTATCGAATCTGAAGAGGTCGCCATTGCTGCAATATGATGTGCTTCATCTAAAATCAGGAAGCCCAAATCGGCATTCGGGCTGACTCGATCGACATCCTCTACTGCAAGAACCTGGACACGATTGTCCAAGTCAGAGACATAGAATTTATGTTCTAATTCTTGAAGCCACTGTTCCCGCAGGTATTGCGGTACAAGCACCACTGCACGTCCCTGCGGTTCATCGAGGAGATACTGGCGAAGAATAGCACCTGCTTCGATCGTCTTTCCCAGTCCAACTTCATCCGCTAAGAGGTAACGTTGAATGGGGTCTTCGAGTACGCGGCGGACAACTTCAACTTGATGGGGATAAAGGTCAATATTGGCAGAAATCAGCCCTGTCATCCCGCGACTGACAGCGCGTTGTTCGATGAGACACTGGACAAAAGCTAAACGTCGATCGTGAAAGTAGGGCGTTTCCTGACCTTTCATCGCTAGAGTTTCGATGGGGTCATCGATGGGTAGATTGCAACGAACGTAAATTTCGTGCTCAGCAACTAATGCTATCTTTTTATCGGGTAGATCGATTCGATACTGACCTTTGTCTTGATCCCAGTCAAAAATTCGGCCAATTATCCATGTATCCTGGGTTTCTGGCTGGATGTAGCATCGTGTCTGAGGCGGGAGTTGAACTCTATAAAGCGAAGTTAAGGGTAAGGTTTTTTCCAGGCGTTGCCCAATTGAGCAGAAGTATTCAACCGTTGCTGTAGAGTAGGATAGCTCGGTAACTTTTCCGATTCCTAAGTCGTTGTTTGGCGATTTTTCTGCGGAGACGCTTCGCGATCGCACCAGCAAACCAAGCTTTATCATAGTTCCGGCCTCTACATACCCTCTTACTAGACTAGCCCATCCCCATGAAAAACTAGCAGTGTAATTTAATTTTCCACCCTTTTTGTCCTTACACTCAAGGGGAAACCTTAAACCGAAACGCAGTCATGAAGCTTGGCCCAAGACTTTCTGTAACGCATTCCGATCCCCAAATCTTTCCGTGTGGTAACGAGCATCCCACCACAGCCAAGCTGACGCACTTTAACAGAGCCGATTTGGTATTATATAGAATCCGAGCTATAACCGCTTAACTAATATTAGGAATCACAACCAAAATGTCATTATTAGAAGCACAGCAACTTACAATGCGATTCGGCGGTTTGACTGCCGTTAACCAGGTGAGTTTAACATTGGAAAAAGGCTCGATCGCCAGTTTGATCGGCCCCAACGGTGCGGGCAAAACTACTTTTTTTAATATGCTGACAGGTATCTACAAACCGAGTGCGGGTCAGTTGCTCCTAGAACAGAAGAATATCACGGGTTTACCGCCCGATCGCCTGACAACTTTCGGCATTGCTAGAACTTTTCAAAATATCCGCTTGTTTAACAACATGACTGTCCTGGATAATGTTTTAGTAGGTAGACACTGCCGATTAAAAACAGGTTTGTTGGGTGCAATCCTCCGCCCTCCCGCTGCGAATCTGGAGGAGCGGGAAGCTAAAATAAAAGCGCTCGCTATGCTTGATTTTGTCGGTTTAGGTGTTGCTAAAGCGCCGGAGTTGGCAAAAAACCTTTCCTACGGCGACCAGCGTAGATTGGAAATTGCGCGGGCTTTGGCTTCCGATCCGAAAGTGTTGCTTTTGGACGAACCAACTGCCGGGATGAACCCGAACGAAACGGCTGATTTAACTCGCTTTATTTACCGGATTCGCGATGAGTTGAATTTGAGTATTTTGCTGATTGAACATGATATGAAGGTGGTGATGGGAATTAGTGATCGCGTTAGTGTTATGGAGTACGGTACTAAAATTGCTGAGGGAACTCCGGCAGAAGTTCGCGCCGATCCCCGCGTGATTGAGGCATATTTGGGAAAAGAAGAAGATGGACATGGTTAATGGGTAAATATCTCCATATTTTGATTAAGATTTAGGTAAAGATAGCCCACAAAGAGCAATTATGATGTTGGAAATTAAAGACATTCACACTTACTACGGAAATATCCACGCTCTCAAAGGAGTATCGCTAACAGTCTCGCAGGGAGAAGTTGTGACATTAATCGGCAGCAACGGGGCGGGGAAAACTACCACTCTCCGCACGATTCAAGGACTGCTGCGCCCGCGCCAAGGCACTGTATTATTTGAGGGAAAGCCTTTAGAAGCACTATCTACAGAGGCGATCGTCCGTTTGGGGATTTCTCAAAGTCCCGAAGGGCGGTTGATTTTTCCGCGCATGACGGTGCAAGAAAACCTGGAAATGGGTGCTTATCTCCGCAACGATACTCTCGGTATCAAGTCAGATATGGAAAAAGCATTAAATTTATTTCCTCGTTTGCGAGAAAGAATTAGTCAAAAAGGGGGAACTCTCAGCGGCGGCGAACAGCAAATGTTGGCGATCGCCCGGGCTTTGATGTCGCGCCCCCGCTTGTTATTATTGGACGAGCCGAGTATGGGATTGGCACCTATGTTAGTCAGTCAAATTTTTGCGATCGTCCGTGATATTAATGCTGAAGGAACAACTATTTTACTGGTGGAACAAAACGCCCGTATGGCTTTAAGTGTAGCCCACCGCGGCTATGTCATCCAAACCGGTCAGGTTGTAGTTGCTGGTACGGCTAGCGATTTGCAGTCAAATGAAACTGTTCGCAAAGCGTATTTAGGTGAAAGTTAAATATGGGCATGGGGCATGGGGCATTGGGCATTGGGCATGGGGCATGGGGCATTGGGCATGGGGCCTGGGGCATTGGGCATGGGGCATGGGGCATGGGGCATGGGGCATGGGGCATGGGGCATGGGGCATGGGGCACTGGTTATTGGTGA
>NZ_JAUBUJ010000244.1:0-1544 GCF_036705405.1 Microcoleus sp. B13-B6 | reverse complement strand
TCAAAAAAGCATGAGAAAAAAAAGGAAAAAGAAGCCTGCGGTCTAACTGTACTCAGTTGACCGTCAGGTTCGTTCACGAAACACGAACAGAATGTAATTGTTGACGGTATTGAGGCTAACCTTTGTTATGAACCCACTACTGAGACGCGCAACCGGAAAGCCCTGCGTCCAAATAATACAGCAGAATGGGAATTGAGAGTGGGCGTATATCAGGTTTTGTACAAAGTTGACAAGCAAGTTAAAATTGTCAGTAGAGATCGCATCGCTGGCAAGCATGAGAATATATACATATTTCAAGGAGAAGAGGAAGAACTATGATGAACTGGGATTATCGAGTATTTTTTGAGGATGGCGGGTACACAATTCGCACGGTGTATTATGACGATAAGGGTGCGATCGCAGCCTGCTCTGAAAAAGAAACCGCACCTTTTGGAGAATCAGTGGAAGAACTTCAAGAAGAATTAAACCAACTCCTTGCTGCTCTAAAAAAACCAGTTATTTCGGCTGACGATGTGCCACCTCCAAGCGATCGCCCGAAGGCAAAAAGAGGAAAATCATTGCAAGCAGTGCGGCAACAACTTGGCTTGCGATCGGAAATAACGAAAGAAAATTCCTTAGAAAATTCCTTGAGTTCAAACGATTAGCAAAGAACCGAGGTTATCGGTAAGAGTTCAAAACTACTGGCCGCTTATCTTGGCCGCTCATATGAATGATGACGATTTAAACGAATTAATAGATGCTTTCACCGCAGAATGCGAAGAGTTTCTCCAGTCAATGGAAACAAATCTGCTGGCGATGGAAGCTGCGGGTTTGAAAGAGCGACAAGCTGCAGTTAAAGAAATGTTTCGGGCCGCTCACTCGATTAAAGGTGCGGGTTCGATGTTGGGCTTTCAAAACGTATCGGCGGCGGCTCACACGCTGGAGGACTGTTTTGTCATTTTGCGCGATCGCACAGACTTGGCGGCCCTGGAACCGACTACTGTGAGTGTTTTGCTGCAGGGGGTGGATGCTCTCAAAAAGATTACGATCGAATCAGTTCAACACTCCGATATTACAACTCCGGATCAAACGGAAAACTTGGAGGCGATCGCCCAAATTTTCGCCCAGTTCCAGGCCAAGTACGGCAAGTCAGAACCGCCGCAAGTTCCCGCAGTCAGCCAATCGTCCGCCCCGGAAACGCTGAAACTGATTTTTGAACAGCAAGTGCCGGCACTCTTCAATCGCCTAGAAACCGAGCTTTCCCAAGCTTCCGAAGCAGATTTGGCAACAAGCGTCACCGCCCTCAACCAGGTTTACTACCAACTCTCCGGTTTGGCTGGAATGCTGCAATTGCCGGATTTTGGGAAAGTCGCCGCAGCCCTCAGAGATTTGATTGACTCTCCAGACTTGACTCTACAACGGTTGCAATCCGACGGTTGGGCGATCGCCCAAAACTTGCAAACCGCACGCCAACAAATATTGGAAGGAAGGGCGATCGACATCCCCGAAATCTCCCCCACTCCCACTCTCCCCCTCTCCCCCTCCCCCACTCTCCCACTCTCCCC
>NZ_JAUBUJ010000050.1:25515-59395 GCF_036705405.1 Microcoleus sp. B13-B6 | reverse complement strand
TTTTAGCTGGCATTTTTGTAGAGATTGACTAAACTCCTTTTTTATTATACCCTATTTAAAGGTACAACAGCTTACACGCTCTTAACAAAGGAGCATCTACATAAACTATAGCTGTATGTCCGCCGTCATTGCTGTCGTCAGAGTCATCATATTGGTGTACGCCATATCTTTCTAGCAGGTCAAAGGAGCCGAATTGCAAAAAATGCTTCTGACAACGTTCCCGATCCTCTAAATATAGGAAGTTAAAATTTAGCTTGCCGTTTTCATCTTGCCAAAATTTCTCATCAATAATTCCCACGTTTCCATCAAACCATTCGGGGCGAGTTTCCACATGACAAACAATGGTAATGACTCTTGTTGCAGGCTGATAGCCTGTTGGCAATATTTTTTTGCCTAAAAGAGTATTAGCAAGATAGGATTTGCCAGAGTCAAATGCTCCTGTCAAGACAACATTTGGTTTTTGGTAATACTGGTTAATTTGTCCTTGCAGATCGTTAGGTCTAGGTAGATCGGTTGGCAATTCCAGCCCAGAAAAAAAAGAATTTTTATCGATATACTGATTAAGTAAATTTAGCCGGCGATAAAGTTCAGCGTAGGGACTGCGTGGTTCAATTCCTGGGAGTGGATGTATTTCCTCTGACATGGCAGTTGCAATGTCAACACCTAATATTTGAAGCCATTTCACTGCCATTCCCATCGGAACTTTTGCAGGGAACTGCTCATAATGTCTAACCTGATCGGCGGAGATTCCGAGCCTACTGGCAACTGCTTCTTGACTTATACCTTTCGGTTCGCGATAGCGTCGAAAATTAATGTTCATAGCATTCTCCTACTCGCTAGTTTAACCCACAGGAAGTTATTTGTTTTTTATAATTATCTTCTAATTATGAATTTATCGGAGTAATAAAATGTCAAATTTTATCAGCAATTGAGACGAGGTATCTGTCAGAAAATGTCAGAATTGGTCAGATATGTCAGAAAATGTCAGAAAATATATGCTAAAATAACCAAAACCGTCACAACTACCCGACCGATGGACGTTAAAGAAGTCTTGAGATTTGCCGATGACCTGGTTTTCGCTAAGACGGGAGAACATTTGGAGGATTTGCAAGAAGCTATCCTGGGGGGTGTATGGGAAGGTAAAAAATACTCTCAAATCGCAGAAGTATCCCATTGTAGCGAAGGTCACGTCAGGAATGTAGCTTCAAAATTATGGAAGCGTTTATCAAATGTATTGGGTGAAGAAATTACTCCATCGAATTTACACTCGACACTTGAGAGACGACAATTATTCATCATTTCATCAAATTCGGGAAACGATTTTTTTATTGGTAATGTCAATGTCTGTAAGGATAGTCAATCTCCAGAAATTCTAAAAACCCGATCGCCCTCAACCCCCACCTCAGACACCTCCCAACCCCAAACCCGACTAGACTTAGCAGACGCGCCTCATATTTCATCATTGTGCGATCGCACATCCGAACTCGCCACCCTAGAAACATCGATCGTCCAAGAAAATTGCAACATCGCAGCAATATCAGGACTCAGCGGCATCGGCAAAACCACACTTTCCCTCCACCTCATCCAAAAAATTCAGCATAACTTTCAATACGTCATCTGGCGAAGTCTCCGCCACTCCCCACCGTTAGAAAGTACCCTAAAAAATCTTCTAGAATTTCTCTTAAATAAACCCGAAATCGAACTCCCTACCAGTATCCCCGATCGACTTTCCCTGTTAATGGAATATCTGCGAAAAAACCGCTTTCTCATCATCTTCGACGACGTACAAACCATTCTCAGCAGCGGACAATTAGCAGGAAATTACCGCCCAGAATGCGAAAATTATAGCATCTTCTTCAGACAAATCGGAGAAACAACCCACAACAGTTGTTTAATCCTCAATAGTTGGGAACCACCCAGAGAAATTACCGCCTTAAAAGGAGAAAAATCACCAGTTCGCGCCTTGCAACTCAAAGGCATAGGTGCAGCAGCAGCCGAAATTTGCCGACAAAAAAGTTTACTCAATCCCGAAACATGGGAAAACCTAATTAACACCTACCGAGGCAATCCATTGTGGTTGAAAATAGTCGCCACCACCATTCAAGAAATATTCCGAGGTAGGGTTGCAGAATTTTTGAAATATGATATCCTATTCTTAGGGGAAGAATTGGCGGCAAACTTGCACCCGCAGATAAATCGTTTGTCTGAATTAGAAAAAAAACTAATCTGCCGCCTCAGCCGCGAAGCAAATTCAGTTTCAATAGAGCAATTGCTACAAGATGCCGATTTATCGCCCTCCGAGTTATTCAACGGGCTGCAATCTTTGGGGAGGCGATCGTTAGTTGAAATAGAAGAACGGGAGAATGAAACGCTATTCAGCGTTTGTCCTGTGGTGAGACAATATGTAATATCCAATCCAGTTTGTTGATACTTTCCGACAGTGCGACAGTCCGACAGTCCGGCAGGGGTTGAAACCCCTGCCTCAAAGCTAAAGTCGGTTAAAACCGACTACAGAATGTGATGGAAATGCAATTAATTGTAGTCCTCTTTTAGAGGACTTTCGCTATGAGACAGGGGTTTTCAACCCCTGTCGGACGGGAAGTCAAACGAGAGATTCGATCGCAAATATGAATACTGCTGAACCTTCATTAACTAAAACCGAATGTTGATACTTTTCGACAGTCCGGCAGTCCGGCCGGGGTTGAAACCCTGCCTCAAAGCTAAAGTCGGTTAAAACCGACTACAGAGTGTGATGAAAATGCAATTAATTGTAGTCCTCTTTTAGAGGACTTTCGCTATGAGACAGGGGTTTTCAACCCCTGTCGGACTGGAAGTCAAACGAGAAATTCGATCGCAAATATGAATACTCCTCAACCTTCATTAACTAAAACAGAATTAAGAAAATCGCTCCTCAACACCCGCAAATCCCTATCAGCACAAGAATGGAGACAAAAGAGCGATCGCCTCTGCAATCATCTCCAAAACTCGCTCTTATTTACCCAAGCAACCACAATCCTCGCCTACTTCAGTTGTCGCCAAGAACCAGATTTAAGTCCCCTATTTACATCTTCTGTGGAGGAGGCATCTTGCCTGCTCAATTCTGGAGACAGGCAAGATGCCTGTCCCACAAATGCCATTCCCACCCCTAAAAAATGGGGATTTCCCCGCTGTGTCGGCAAAGAGCTATCCTGGCACATCTGGCAGCCCGGAGATGCTTTACATACTGGAGCTTATGGCATACTCGAACCACTGGCGGATGCTCCTAAAATAGACCATTCAGAAGTAGATTTAATGCTCGTACCCGCAGTAGGCTGCGATGTTCGCGGCTATCGCTTGGGCTACGGCGGTGGCTATTACGATCGAATGCTCAGTTTAGCTGAGTGGGAATCAAAAGTTACGATCGGCATTATCTTTGAATTTGCCTTGCTCGCCCAACTACCAGTTGACTCCTGGGACAAACCGCTGCACGGCATTTGTACAGAAAGCGCTTGCAAAATTGCACAGCGAAAATCTTAAACGGGCATAAACAAATTAATTTTCCGCAATTATGCCTATATCCTCTTAATCTAGAATCTAGAATCTAGAATCTAAAATCTAAAATCTAAAATACTATGGCCCAGCGCTACGTTCGAGTTAAAACAACACAAGGACACATTCATTACGGTTTACTGCAACTTAGCCACAGCGTTCAAGTATTTGATGCACCGCCCTGGTTACAAGGACAACCAACCGATTTGGAACTTTCACCAGATACTTACCAAATTCTCGCCCCGTGCTCTCCATCAAAAATTGTAGCCGTAGGCAAAAATTATGTCGATCACGCCGCCGAGATGGGAACCCCAGTACCGGAAGAACCCCTGCTGTTTTTCAAGCCTCCGAGTGCTGTCATCCCTGCAGGTGCAGCGATTCGTTATCCGCAGCAGTCGGAAAGGGTAGACTACGAGGGAGAATTGGCCCTGGTAATTGGCGAACATTGTAGCAACTGCACTCCCGAAGAAGCACACAGCAAAATTTGGGGCTATACGATCGCCAACGACGTAACAGCTAGAGATTTGCAAAAGCGGGACAACCAGTGGGCGAGGGCCAAAGGGTTCGATACTTTTTGTCCCTTGGGGCCTTGGATTGTCCGCGAACTGAGCCCGGCTGCACAGTTGCAGACTTTTGTCAATGATAGCGAGCGACCGGTACAGTCATCCCAGATCGATCGCATGGTATTTTCGCCAGACTTTCTCGTCTCCTACATCAGTCAAGTAATGACCCTAATTCCAGGCGATGTGATACTGACTGGAACGCCGCAAGGAGTAGGGCCGCTACAAATAGGCGATCGAGTCCGCATCGAAATTGAAGGCATCGGCAGTCTTGAAAATACTGTCACTCATTAGTTATGGGTTATTTGTGAGGACACGGCGAAAGCCTTTGTCCCTACGGGGAAGGCTTGGAATCTGCTGTATAATATCAATTAGCCCGTCAATTTTCACCAACTTTGAAATAGGATCGTTAGCCCATGCAACTCGAAGACTATTTTGACTTTCAGCGGCCAGATGATATTCGGGTCAAAGGGACGCGAATCGGCATTGAAACTGTTCTATATGATTTCATTCATCGCGCGCGCACTCCTGAACAAATTGCTCAAACTTATCCATCTCTTAACTTGGAACAAGTTTATGCTACTATCCTTTACTATCTGCACAATAAAGAAGCCGTTAGTAACTACATTGCTGATTGGTTGGAGTGGAGCCATCAGCAACTTAAAGCACAAGAACTTAACCCTCCACTTGGTATTGTTAGACTGCAAAAACTGAGCTCGGAAAAAAAATCCCAACAAATCATCAATGAGTCTCAATTATCTGTTGGATGAAAATGTAGATCCTACCTATAAAGCTGAAATCCTTACAGGCAATCCAAATTTGATAATTTGGTGTGTAGGCGAACCAGAAGCTCCGAGTCGGGGAACTTTAGATCCAGAAATTATTAAATGGTGTGAGGAATATAACTTTATATTGGTGACGAATAATCGTAAATCCATGCCCGTGCATTTGACAGACCATTTGGCTGAAGGTCATCATATTCCGGGCATTTTTATCCTCAATTCCAAGTTGAGTATTGGACAAAATATTCGGCAATTAATTTTTATTGCTGAGGCATCTTTTAATGATGAATATCAAGATCAAATAGTTCATCTGCGAGAGATTGTTTGAATAATTTTGTCTCATTGATAAGTAGAAGGAAGTTCGGCAACGGATTTTGTAACGGATGTAACGGATGTAACGGATTGACCGCAGAAGGTAGAAGGTAGAAGCTAGAAGAGAAATAAAGGGGGTATGTTACCAGGATTTGGTATAAACCCTATGATTTTCCCGATCGGCAAAATGAACGATTTGGCGAGGCTACAGTCAACGCCCTATCGAGATTTCACCTCAGTTTGACAATCATAGGGATAACAACTAAGCTGTGGAGCATTTAAACCATTCACTATCCAGGTAAGGTGCGTCAGGCGCGAACACTTACGCCGACTTGGGACACACTTCTGTACGCTCCGCACCCTACTATCTTCTTTTAAATGCCGAACAGCTTAACAACTGTCAACTACCAACTACCAACTGCTTTCCTGACTAACGAACCTGCATATAAACAGCATCCGAAAGCGGAGGAATCTCTGCATAGCGTCCCAAAAGTGACTGCACGACGGCATAGACAAATGCAGCCAAAGCGCCCAAAAACACCATGTTATACAGAGTTTCCGCAATAAATGCGACTTGTAAGCCGTTAGAAAAAATCGGCAAAACCAGACCGCACAGCATCAAAACAATGTCTAAAAGAATCGCCTGCATCGCATTAAAACGAATGAAGTGACTGATGTTTTCGTTTCTAACTACTCCTAAATACAGAGCAAAGAAGATAATCAAGCTAGCAAAGGGCAAACTATAAATTTGCATCAAAGGAGCTAGCGGTATCAACAACAGTTGCAGGACAGGAAACTGTGTAAACAGAAACCTGCCAAAGGCAAGCCCGTCAACCAACGGGAGCAAATAAGGCAAAGAAGCAAAAATCCGGTCTGGAACAGTTGTAGACCCGCGCCAAGTCATAATGAACTCTCCTGAGTCGATCGGTGAACTATTAATTCCTATTAAAATCAGCATAACGCAGCAGGCTCAGTTCCGACCCGCCCGGAATTTGCTCATTGGTGGGCGGATAGCAGCCTCAAGTACCAGATGCAGGGCAACTTAGATCGAGTCGCATTAATAGTCACCATGCCCCAGGCCCCATGCCCCAGGCCCCATGCCCTATTTGGCCGATGATTATTTAATATTGGCAATGACGAAGCCCATTTGACACTCGTACCGATCGGGCAAATTTTCCGTAGGTTTAGCAACTGGATGGCCGCAGCGAAGCTCTCCACCGCTCCAGCGCGGTTGGCCAGTGCGATCGGCCAGCAAACAACTTTGGCAAACACACTGAGGGGCAAGCATCTGATTTTCCATTAAAATGACTAACATTTGATACCTCCGGCAGGTTTCACACCAGTAATTTCATTGTATGTCAGGAGTTGGGGACAAACGGCTTAACCTGAACACAACGTAATATTTATATCAATGGGGCGAAATCCGTAGTACGGTATAAGATCCCCAATTCCCAATCCCAAAATTGTCAAGAGGTTGATTATTGTGACGGACACTAACTTAGAATTCCTTTCCAAAACCGATCCGCTGATTGCCGATTTAATCGGGCAAGAGCTGCAGCGGCAGCGAGACCACCTAGAACTCATCGCCAGCGAAAACTTTACCTCCGCAGCCGTAATGGCAGCTCAAGGCTCAGTGCTGACCAATAAATACGCCGAAGGACTGCCAGCGAAACGGTACTACGGCGGCTGCGAATTTATTGACGGCATCGAGCAAATCGCGATCGATCGCGCCAAACAGCTATTTGGAGCCGCTCACGCCAACGTCCAGCCCCACTCCGGCGCTCAAGCCAACTTTGCAGTATTTCTGAGCTTGCTGGAACCCGGAGACGGAATAATGGGCATGGATTTGTCCCACGGCGGACACTTGACCCACGGTTCGCCGGTCAACGTATCCGGCAAATGGTTCAAAGCTTTTCACTACGGCGTCAGCCAAGAAACAGAACAGCTCGACTATGACGAAATTTTGGCACTGGCCAAAGAAAACCGACCGAAATTGCTAATTTGTGGCTATTCAGCATATTCGCGAATTATCGACTTTGAGAAGTTTAGAGCGATCGCCGACGAAATCGGAGCCTACCTGCTCGCCGACATCGCCCACATCGCCGGGTTAGTCGCCACAGGGCACCACCCCAACCCCCTCCCCCACTGTCACGCAGTCACCACCACCACTCACAAAACCCTGCGCGGCCCCCGTGGTGGCTTGATTATGACCAATGACCCGGAATTAGGTAAAAAGTTTGACAAAGCAGTTTTCCCCGGCACTCAAGGTGGGCCCTTAGAACACGTCATTGCGGGCAAAGCAGTAGCTTTCGGCGAAGCATTAAAGCCTGAATTTAAAACTTATTCCGGTCAAGTAATTGAAAATGCGCGCGCTTTAGCGGCACAGTTGCAGCAGCGGGGTTTAAAACTCGTTTCCGGCGGCACGGACAATCACTTAATGCTAGTTGATTTGCGATCGGTAAACATGACAGGGAAGCAAGCGGACCAATTAGTCAGCGGTGTGAATATTACTGCTAATAAAAATACCGTGCCTTTCGATCCGGCATCGCCCTTTGTCACCAGCGGTTTGAGACTCGGTTCGCCGGCGATGACCACCAGGGGAATGGGAACAGCAGAATTTACCGAGATTGGCAATATTATCGCCGATCGCCTGCTAAATCCAGATGATGAAAGCGTCGCAGCAGACTGCCTGCGTCGAGTAGCAGCACTGTGCGATCGCTTCCCGTTATATCCCCACTTGTACTTGAAAGTGCCGGCATTAGCTTAATTTTCCTGATCGGCAATGGGAAATTGGTAGTTGGAAGTGTACGGGTAAAAGGGTAAAAGAGCAGGAAAAGATTGAGAGTTGCCGGTAGCGATATTGACAAGCGGTTTTCACCAAAAATATCGATCGCCAATACGGTTTTTAGTAAAGATATTTGTCCGGCGGGGCTGGTTTGACTAACGGTATTTGTCGGTTGCGAAAGATACCGCTCAACTGGGCCCGCTCGCCAAATATCGACTTTTTTGCTCGCGAAAGAGTCGATATTTCAAATCGTTAATTCGAGAGTTATGAATGAAAAACCTGACAATTCGCCCCAGGGCAACTGCCATTGCGGCAAATCTCCGACTCCCAAACCCCCAGTCGCTCTTCAAGATGTTTCCTTGTTATAAGCCATCTGAAATGTAGTAGACTCTGCCTGACAGCCTAATTGCCCCGCACTATTTAAAATTAATTTCAGATGCCGTACCAGTATCTGTACCACATACTCGCTTTCCTGGTTTCTGCGATCGTCGTCCTCTGGAGTACACCAATAGTCAAAAAAATTGGTCTCAAAAGCGGGCGAGTCGATCGGCCAGGCGAGCGAAAAGTCCACAAGCGCCCTATGGTGCGCTTGGGAGGAGTTTCCATCTTTCTCGGCACTATCACTGCCCTCTTATTTGTCTGGCTCTCAGGAGGCTTCATCGATGCTAACGGACAAGTTCTCAATCCCAAAGACGAATACGAAATTTGGGGAGTCACCCTCGGCGGCATCGGATTCTTCCTCATCGGTTTAGCAGACGACTTATTTTCGCTCTCGGCATTAAAACGCTTGCTCATGCAAATTGGCGTATCCAGCATCGTTTGGTACGCGGGCGTACAAATTGAGTTTCTGACAGTTCCCTCCTTGGGACTTACTAATATTGGCTGGCTGAGCTTGCCAATTACCGTGATTTGGCTCGTCGGCATGGCCAACGCCATCAACTGGATTGATGGTTTAGACGGTTTAGCTGCCGGAGTTTCAGGGATTGCAGCAGTTGTGATGCTGATTGTCAGTCTGGCGATGCACCAACCGGCGGCGGCCCTGATTGCAGCGGCTTTAGCTGGCGGGGCCTTGGGATTTCTGCGCTACAACTTCAATCCGGCTCAAATCTTTATGGGAGATGGCGGGGCTTATTTTATCGGGTTTACTCTCGCTGGAGTGGGAGTAATTGGGTTAGTTAAAACTACGGCTGTTACTTCTGTGTTGCTGCCATATTTAATTTTAGCTGTACCGATTTTAGATATGTCGGCGGTGATTCTCGATCGACTTCGCAACGGCAAGTCACCGTTTATTGCTGACAAGCGCCATCTCCACCACCGACTTCTAGAAGCCGGACTGTCCCATCGATTTGCGGTTTTATTTATTTACTCACTGACACTGTGGGTGGGAAGTTTAGCCCTAGCTTTTTCGCTTCCCAGCGGCGTAATTTACGCTATGGGTGCAACAAGTTTGCTGGGATATGCTAGCTGGAAAGTTTGGAGACACGCTCGATAGTCAGTTGACAGTTGACAGTTGACAGTTGACAGTTGACAGTTGACAGTTGACAGTTGTCAGTTGACAGTTGTTATTAGTAAGAATCACTAATCACTAATGACCAATTTCCACTGCCCAATGCCCAATGCCCAATTCCCAATGCCCCATGCCCAATGCCCAATGCCCAATTCCCCAATCCAAAATCCCAAATCTAAAATCTAAAATTGAATGGTTGCTGAAATTATTTGTGTTGGCACTGAATTGCTGTTAGGCGATATTCTTAATAGCAATGCCCAGTTTTTAGCCAAAGAATTAGCGAGTCTGGGAATCCCTCACTACTATCAAATAGTTGTGGGGGACAATCCAGAACGTATCAAACAAGTGTTAGAAATCGCCGTCAGTCGATCGCAGCTTTTGCTTTTCACCGGAGGCCTGGGCCCCACACCAGACGACCTCACAGTCGAAACGATCGCCGATTTTTTTGGGGTTCCCCTCATCGAAAAGCCGGAAATTATTGCAGATATCGAATACAAATATGCCCAGCGGGGACGCACCATGAGTCCCAGCAATCGCAAACAAGCTTTAATTCCAGAAACTGCGGACATTCTGCCGAACCGCAGCGGTTCTGCACCGGGCATTATTTGGCAGCCGGTTTCTGACGTGACAGTAATGACATTTCCCGGCGTACCGGCGGAAATGCACTTGATGTGGCAAGAAACCGCCGTTCCTTACCTGCAAAATAACGGCTGGTGCAGCGAAACTATTTACAGCCGCACATTGAAATTTTGGGGGATTGCTGAGTCGGCATTGGCGGAAAAAGTAGATAGTTTTCTGAATTTAACTAATCCTACTGTGGCTCCCTACGCCAATCACGGCGAAGTCAAACTGCGGATTTCGGCCCGCGCGGAGTCCTCCGTGGCGGCGAAAAACTTGATTGAGCCGATCGAACAACAATTGCGGCAAATTGCCGGCTCGGACTGTTACGGTGCTGATAGCGATACCCTCGCTTCCACTGTCGGCCAATTGTTGCTCGATGCGGGACAAACTCTTAGCGTGGCTGAATCCTGCACCGGAGGAGGATTGGGGGCGATGCTGACTGGTGTTCCCGGCAGTTCGAGCTACTTTTTAGGCGGGATTATTTCTTACGACAATCGGGTTAAGGAAGGATTATTAGGTGTTAATCCGCAAGATTTAGCCGAATTTGGCGCAGTCAGCCACCAAGTGGCAAAACAAATGGCTGCGGGAGTTCGCGCCAGCCTCAATACCGATTGGGGGTTGAGCATTACAGGCGTCGCCGGGCCAGGAGGCGGCACAGATGCTAAACCTGTCGGACTGGTTTATGTCGGTTTAGTGGGGCCCGACGGTGACGTAGAAAGTTTTGAATACCGCTTTGGGGATGCCAGAGGCCGCGAGTGGATTCGGAATCTGAGTAGCTGTACGGCGCTCGATCGACTCCGGCGTAAATTATTGTTGGCAAAAGCGTAGAAAAAATCCTACGATTGGTCAATTGTCAACAGTTAACCGTAAGCTTAAGTTTTATTTAACACTCTCTACTCCGATATAATTCGGCAATTTTCCTTTTGCCTCTTGATTATCTGTAAAGATTCGTTATGATAATAAGATAGGACTGATTGGCCAATATACTGACTCTCTCCATTGCTCAAAATATCCAGCAAGCGAGAAAGCAAGTTTGACCTTTGGTTTGAAGGTCGTGCTTGCTTATTTTCAGATATTTAGCCGTCGGTTTAGCAATCTAGACTATAAAAAAAGGAGCTATCCGTTCAATGGAAGACATTGAAAAGGTGCTGGAAGAAATTAAAGAATGGGTTCGCAAGCTGATAGAAGGACTGCTGAGTCCCGATCCTGAACCGGAACTCGAACCGATTCGTATTCCTGTCAACCAACCGAGGAATCGCAGGTAGTCGGGACTGCATTAGAAGTTTGAGGTTTAAGGTTTGAGGTTTGAGGTGGCAGACGGGTTCTAAATCCCATGTCAAAACTCTCATAATTTTTGTTGCGCTGGAAATTTTAAAATTGTTAAATATCCTGGTACTTCACGGCCCTAATCTGAATCTATTGGGTCAGCGAGAACCTGGAGTTTATGGTTCTGCGACTTTAAATGATATCAACAAGTTGCTAGAACGAGAAGCGCAAGCCCTCCAGGTGCAAGTCTCAATTCAGCAGTCGAATCATGAAGGGGTGTTGGTGGATGCAATTCACTCGATGTTAGGGCAGCACCAAGGCTTATTGATTAATGCTGGAGCTTATACTCATACGAGTGTGGCAATTAGAGACGCGATCGCCGCGGTGAATATCCCTGCGGTAGAAGTTCATCTGAGCAATATTTACCGGCGGGAAGCTTTTCGGCATCACTCGTTTATCGCAGCGGTGGCGATCGGGCAAATCAGCGGTTTTGGCTCAGAAAGTTATCGGCTGGGGTTGCAAGCTCTAGTTAGTTACTTGATTAAAAATTAAAAATTTACCGATTGTAGCGATCGGATGAGGGCAGGTTTTAGATGGAAAACCAGCCCTTATATGTTTGGGTTGAATTCAAATTAATCACAAGAGTTAGGCAAAGAAGCAAACCAGGAAGAACTCTAAATTACCAATTACCAATTACCAATTACCAAAGAACGGGGTTTAAAGCCCCGTCCTTATAGGACGGTTTTAATTTCTTAATTGTCCTAATTTTCTCAGATGTTGTGGTATAGTATAATAAGAATAACACAGGAGAGAGAGGCATGAAAGCGCGGTATCGATACAGATTTTCTCCTAGTACGGAACAAAAAATTAGCTTAGCTAAATTGTTTGGTTGTACTAGAGTAGTCTGGAATGATGCCCTAAGAATTTGCAAAAACTCTGCCAAAAAACCTAGCTGTGCAGACCTGCAAAAAATTGTAATAACTCAGGCAAAAAAGACTGAGGAGAGAGCATGGTTGGGAGAAGTGTCGGCGATTTGCCTCCAACAATCTGTCTCTGATTTGGAAACAGCTTTTAAGAATTTCTTGGATTCTTGTAAAGGAAAACGTAACGGAAAAAAAGTCGGCTATCCAAAGTTCAAAAAAAAGACAAACAGCCAATCCGCCAAACTAACCAAAAACGGTTTTTCGTTGAGGGATGATTATGTTTACCTTGCAAAGATTGGCAGAGTTAAGCTGATTTGGTCTAGGGAATTGCCAGACCATCCAAGCTCTTTAACTATAATCAAGGATTGTGCAGATCGGTATTTCATCAGCTTTGTAGTAGAGGATGATCCCGAAGAAGTCGAAGCTAAGAACCACAGCGTCGGCATTGATTTGGGCATTAAAACCTTCGCTGTAATGAGTGACGGGACTAAAGCTGTAAGCCCTGACTACAAAGTGTTAGATCGCAAAATTCGCAGATTACAGCGTAAACTTTCCCGTCAAAAACTCGACTCTAAACGGCGGAATAAAACCCGACTGCAAATAGCTAGACTGCACAACCGAATTGCTGACACTAGAAAAGATTTTTTGCACAAACTATCAACTAACTTGGCTAAGGATAATCAACTTGTCATTTTAGAAGATTTGAATGTAGCAGGAATGGTAAAAAATAGGAAGCTATCAAGGGCAATTAGTCAGCAAGGTTGGGGTGAGTTTAGGGCTTTGTGCGAGGGAAAATGTGGGAAGTATGGCAGAGAGTTCAAAGTAATTAGTCGCTGGGAACCTACCAGCCAAGTTTGCTCAGATTGCGGGTTTAAGTGGGGGAAAATAGACCTCTCTGTGCGTTATATACTCTGCCTCAATTGCGGTACTAACCAAGACAGAGATGAGAACGCCGCCAAAAATATAAATAAAGTCGGGATAGGGCATTGCCACGACTCTAAATGAACATGGAGACGCTCGTAAAACTACTTCGGTAGTATCGGTCAATGAAGTGTTAAGAATCCCCGCGCTTTTAAGCCGGGGAGTATGTCAATAACAACTTGAGTTAAATTCAAATGCGGCATTCCCTGTTGAGCAAGTTTCAAGGAACCATCCTGGGGGCAGTTTTAGGAGACTCTCTAGGCCTGCAATACCAGAGGCAACTCGTGGGTATTCCCCCCCAAACAGAAGACTTGCAGCCGATTTTACAACTGACGAAACACCAACAATTGACCCTAAGAGGGGCAACATTGGTGTTGAATTCTGTCAACAGTAAAATCCCAAGTGGCAAAGACTCATCCGCATCCGGGAGACTTGCGGTAGCGTGTGTTCAAAGTTTAATTCGGTGTAGGGGTTTAGATTTAAAAGATTGGCGCGATACTTGGGAAGCATTTGCCAAGTCGGAAATCTATCATCCCCGCAACAGTGAGTTTCAAACCCTGCTTAACCCTGGTGAAGCTGCAATTGCTGCGCTGCCATCCGCGATGTTTTTTCACGAAAATAAAGCCAAGCTGCGAGAAAAAATCATGCTGGCGATAGAGGTTTGGCACAACGAAAACCAGCCAGAATGGGAAACAGCAATTTTAGCAGTAGCATATACGATCGCCCGAGCTCTCAAAGAAAGACTTGACCCCGCGACAGCGATCGAGCAAACACTTGCCTACCTGAAAACAGAGAATGCCTTAACAGAGCTGCTGCTGCAAGTGCAAATACTACTAGAAAAGGGAGCCGATTTAGAAACAGCCGCCACTCATCTGTGCAAAAGCGCCACAGCTTTGCGAGAAAGACAGGGCGAAGGTGAGAAAAAATTACAAACCGAGTCAATTGTCAATCCAGGAAATTTCATTCCCATTGCCTTAGCTTTCTACTGCTTTTTGAACACCCCAGAAGACTTGCGCTTGTCAGTGGTGCGGGCAGCCCGCTGTGGTATAGCCGGACAAATAACCTGTGCTTTGACAGGAGCTTTGTCTGGAGCCTATAACGGCGTTGCTGCGATTCCTGTAGAATGGCGACAGGTATCTTCGGCTGAGGTTAATTCGCTGCAGCTAGCCGACGGCCGAGAACCTTCGCTCTGGGGAACTGGCAGCGATGTAAAAATTGTAGAGTTAGCAAATAACCTGTTTGCTGTTTGGGCAGGAGTTTACAGCCCCGATGCCGGACTCGATTCCGCAGCGCTAGCCCGATCGGTGGCTGCACCTTATGTCATTAGACCTCGTAAAATATAAAGGTTGGAGCTTTTACTGGTAAGGGCTGAAGATTCAGCCAGGGTAGTTCGGATAAAATCAATCAAGATGCATAGTCAGAAATTCTGACAAAGCTGCTGGATAACAGTGATATATCTTCGACACAAATGAATACGCTCTCCTCATTGATGCGGCAGATTGAGCAGCTAGGGGCTGCGCGCTCACTGCGCCAACACATTGCTAAAGTGCAAAATGGCTGCAGCAAAGCAGATACCGAGCGCGCTGGCGGGCCTCTCCTGAGCCGTTTGTCGCGCCCGAAATGGCTTCTTCCCGAGACTTTTACTACTAGATTTACAAGTAAAACCTCCAAATCCAGCCTCAAAAATCAAGCTCGTTCCCCTATGTTGGCGCTGGTAGCGGTAGTTTCCCTAAGCAGCACTCTGGGCCACCGCTTCTACAACCAGCCGAAACTGGATGTGGGGACGAAAGCTCCTCAGACGATTAAGGCTCCTGCTACTGCTAGCATCCCCGATTACAAAACTACTGAAGAACAGCGGAAAGCAGCGCGGATCGGGGCTGTAGCGATATTAATGCTGGATTCTGCGGTCGATCGACAAATTTATCAAGAATTGCAACAATTTTTGCAGCAGGGAAGCGAGCTGCGGGAGGCGGTAGGCCCGTTTCCGTTTGCGAGTCCCTCGGCCCTCTCACTTGCTGTTCAGGTTTACTTGCGGGGCTGTCCTGAGTGGGAGTGGCGCTGGATTTTGGCGCAAGCGGGGGACAAAAGTGCAACTTCCGAGCGGTTGAGCTTGGATTCCCCCGCAGTTGCTGGGCAGACGGAGAACCAGTCTCGGCAGGAGGCTATCGCTCAACTGCAAGCTTACAGCCGATCGCTCCCGGCAGCAGACTTTCAAAGCCTGACAGACAGTATTTCCTCGGCTCGCCAACGCTATCTCAATGCTGTGGAGGCGCTGGAAAAACCGTCGGTTTCCGGGCTACCCCAGATATACGATACTTCGCTGTTTGGTTTGTCGGAGGCAGTGTGGCAGAAAACCCAAACCGGTATGAGTCGGGCGGCAAAAAGGATGGTGGCTCAAGGTATCCCGCAGGGCTTGCCAAAAGAGATTTTGAAAGAAGCTGTGAAGCTGCAAGTGGCAGATGAAGTGCCGTTAGAGTCCCAAGCTTTGGCGGTTGAGGGTTTAACAGCGATTTTGCAGCCAAATCTGGTGAGAGATCCCGAGGAAACCAAACAGCTAGCTGAATTAGCAGCCCAAAAGGTGAAACCGGTGATGATCGCAGTAGATCAGGGCGAGATAATTGTTGCACAAGGACAAGATATCTCGCAGGAAGATTTCGTGTTGCTCGACTATTTTGGTTTGAGCCGGCGGGGGGTGAATTGGCTGGGGCTGACGGGTTTTGTTTGTTTAGTCGCGGGGGCAATTGCGATCGTACTGCTGGTGGAAAGGCACTACCGGTTGCGCCGGAGAGATCATTTGCTATTGCTGCTGCTGACTTTGAGCGCGCCGGTGCTGGTGAGTTTGGGCCTGCCTTGGACGAGTTTGCCCGCGATCGGGATTTTAGCGGGTGGCTTCTACGGTTCGGCGGTGGGAGTGACTGTGGTGGGGCTGCTGTCGGCGCTGCTGCCCGTTGGCTTAAATGTGGACTTGATTCATTTGGTGGCTAGCGGGGCGGGGGGATTGCTGGGCGCTTTTATGGCCGGGCGGCTGCGATCGCGCGAGGAATTGGCTCTTTTGGGTGTGGCTGTCGGCTTGACTCTGGGCACGGTTTATCTCGTGGGGACTTTGATTGCCAGCGCGGCAGCCGGTGCTATTTGGTACGTCGTACTGGGTACGGTGGGCGCGCAAAGTTTGGCGGGTTTGGCTTGGAGCGTTGTGGCGATCGGCATCAGCCCTTATTTGGAACACGTTTTTGACTTGATTACGCCGATTCGGCTGGCGGAACTTGCCAATCCCAACCGCCCGCTGTTGAAGAAATTGGCCGCCGAGGCTCCGGGGACTTTTCAGCACACGCTGTTTGTGGCGAGTTTGGCGGAGGCTGCCGCCCGGGAACTCGGCTGCAATGTTGAGCTGGTCAGGACTGGGACATTATACCACGATATTGGAAAAATGCACGACCCGCTCGGATTTTGTGAAAATCAAATGGGTGGGGGCAACAAACACGATGAAATTAATGACCCTTGGGCGAGCGCGGAGATTATTAAAAAGCACGTTACCGAGGGTTTGGTGATGGCGCGGAAGCATCGATTGCCGAAGGCAATTCAGGCGTTTATTCCCGAACACCAAGGTACAATGTTAATTGCTTATTTCTACCACCAAGCGCAGCAAATTGCTGCAAAAGAAATAGAAGATTTAAAGATTGCTTTGCCAGATGCGGATAATTCAAAGTTAACAATCGCAAGTCGCCAAGTGAGGGAGGAGGATTTTCGCTATGACGGGCCGATTCCGCAGTCGCGCGAAACGGGAATTCTGATGCTGGCGGATTCTTGCGAGGCTGCTTTGCGATCGCTCAAGGATGCTACTCATGAAGAGGCGTTGAATATGGTTAATCGGATTTTGAGGGCTCGCTGGCAGGATAATCAGTTGATTGATTCGGGTTTAACGCGGGAGGATATGTCTCTAATTGCGGAGATTTTTGTGCGGGTTTGGGAACAGTTCAATCACAAGCGGATTGCTTACCCTAGTGCAGTTTTTACTCCAAGGTAGGAGGAAATTTTTAGTTAGGGAAAATCAGCTCGCATTTCAGTTGTGAATGAGATTTCATTGCGATTTGCCCCGCGAATAGCCATGCACTTCAGCATTGTCGCTGACAATTACCACAGGTGGTTTGATTCCTCAAAATTCCGAAGAGTCGATATCTCTTTCGCCGGCTAGGTGCGATCGCAATTTTTGCCAGTCTGGGGCATCGATCGCATTTGCAAATGCTACGATCGTATCTACGACCGCAGCGCGATCGATAATCCAGCGGATGTCTTGCAGTTCGTACATAAAAAATAAATTTTGTGAGTTGTGAGTTCAAAAGATTTTAATTTTTAACCGCAGATGAACGCGGATAAACGCCGATTTTTTGTGTTGATTCTATCCTTTGACTCCCGCAGCAGTTTCTGTTGGCACAATGTATTTTTGCAAGAGCAAAAATAGTCCTAAAACTGGAACAATAGAAATAATAGAACCCGCCGCAACTAAACGCCAATCTAAAGAAAATGTCCCTGCTAAATTGGCTACCCCTAAAGGTAAAGTGTAATATTCCGGTCTGTCTAAAACTAGCAGTGGCCACAGAAAGTCGCTCCAAGAACCGATAAATACGAAAATTCCTAGGGTAACTAAAGCTGGCTTAATTGCCGGAATCATGACGTGCCACCAAATGCCTAATTCGCTGCAGCCGTCGATGCGGGCGGCTTCTTCTAGTTCTTTGGGAACTGCTAGAAATGCTTGTCGTAATAAAAATATGCCGAAGGCTGAGGCTAGTCCGGGAAAGATTACGCCTAAATAACTATTTTTTAGTCCGAGTTGTACAGTCAATATGTATAGGGGAATCATGACTATTTGGAAGGGAATCATGATTGTGGAAACGATCGTGATTAAGATGGCTTCGCGGCCGCGAAATTTGAGTCTGGCTAAGGGGTAAGCGGCGAGGGCACAAAAGAGGACGTTGATGCTAACTGTGAGGCCGGCTATTAGGGTGCTGTTGAATAGGTAGCGGCCGAAGGGGTTTGTTTGCCAAACTTTGATGAAGTTTTCGAGGGTTGGCTGTTGCGGCCACAGTTGCGGGGGAAATTGAAAGATGTTTTCGTTGGGGGATTTGAGGGAGGTACTGAGCAGCCACAGCAAGGGAAACAGCATTAAAAGTGCGATCGCGCTCATGATGCTGTACGTCCACAGGGTGCTCCACGGTGAGGGAGTGTGGTTTGGGGAATTTGGTTTTTTAGTTTTGAGATTGTTCATGGTTGGGATATGATAATAAGTCCTTGCTTCGTGAGAAGCCTTGTTGTCCATAAGGGGATTATTGCCATGAAACCGTTTATTTACGAAACTATGTACATTCTGCGCCCTGATTTGGGTGAGGAAATGACAGACCAGGCGATCGCTAAATATCAAACTATTTTGCGCGATCAAGGTGCTGAAAACATCGAAACTCAGCACCGCGGCAAGCGCCGTTTGGCTTACGAAATCGGCAAGCACCGGGACGGAGTATACGTTCAAATGAACTATACAGCTCCGGGCGCTGCAATTTTTACCCTGGAACGCGCGATGCGTCTGAGCGAAGAAGTGATTCGCTATTTGACGATCAAGCAAGATGTGCCAGATGCACCTGAAGCGGAAGCGGAAGCTGAAGTCGCCGAGTAGGAGTTCGGTGAGTATGTCAAGTAGTACCAGTCTACTGTTTGACGATTAGGGCCGCTTATTCCCCGGCACGCCTTTCTTTCTTAAGGGCTACCCTGTACACACAACTTGAAAAACTAACGTCAGAGGCTTTCGCTCCCCCTGGCATCCTCCTGAAAAAGACGCTAGGGGGATCTTTGGAATTGTGGGTACAGCATAGTTTCTAAAGGGCGGGACTTGATGTTAATTGAAATTATAGGTGAATGGGC
The DNA here is from genome assembly GCF_036705405.1 of Microcoleus sp. B13-B6. NCBI lineage: Bacteria > Bacillati > Cyanobacteriota > Cyanophyceae > Oscillatoriales > Microcoleaceae > Microcoleus > Microcoleus sp. B13-B6. Next base: position 40,280 of record NZ_JAUBUJ010000050.1, on the reverse strand, counting down.
GATTGTTTTTCTAGGGGAGGACGATCGCTCTTTTTTGTGGGGAGGCTGCTGGGACTTAATCTATTTTTATCAACAAAGAAAGCTCGCTTTTTGAGGAGAGCGAGGGCGATTCACTTTGGCTCAACTCTATCTAGTTGACTACAAAAAACTTGACTGTGCTTGAGCATAGCTGCTTAATCATTGTAAATCTAATTGTGATCCGCTACTTATTAAATTTACTGTTAACTAAGGCAAATTCGACTTTCTTGAGAGGCAAAATTCTGCATCTATAACTCTGAACCAAACTATAAACTTATTTTGGCACTTGGCAATTAAGCTGTTGTGCATTTAAATTGTATATTTCGAGTCCCGATCAAAAATCGTCAAATCCTCTCCCCCGATCCCCATCGGACCCTCTCCCTCTCTAATACCATAGGCAATCTAGATGCAACACAGCTTAGGTAGCCGCTAAAATGTGGCTCTTAGCCCTCTTAAGTGACTCTGGGAAAATAAAAATAAGAGCCAAATTTTTAACTGTAGATATAGCGAGAATTTGAGCGTTTATTTTCTAACAGAATGGCCCAAATCAGGATTTTTGGTAAAAGTCTTATGCTATAAGCCTTCCAGATTATTTTTTGCCTAAAGTGACAGAATAGGGTTAAACGAGGATAACCCTAACCCTCTTCTGTCACCCTGGGAAAATAAAAATAAGAGCCAAATTTTTAACTGTAGATATAGCGAGAATTTGAGCATTTATTTTCTAACAGAATGGCCCAAATCAGGATTTTTGGTAAAAGTCTTATGCTCTAAGCGTTCCTGATTATTTTTTGCTGAAAGTGACAAAAGAGGGCTAATTTTCCTATCCATTCCAAAACCTTGTTCTAGGCGGGGATACTGTACTTTCCCAGCCTAAAGCTTGTAACCGTTACGCTTTATCAGAATAGAAAATATTTTTGATTTTTACCTGACTCTCTAGCTTTTAGAAGTGGGGTGCCATTTCCAGGCAACGGTACATCAAACGTCTTGGCAACCAAAGCAGCCCCAACAATGTAGCTTTCGAGACACAGGTAAGAATGTTGGGGCAAGGGTAAGACAAAGTGTGAGAGATTTAAGCCGACACAGCAAAGATAACTATAAAAGTTGCTAATAAAGCTGTATGGTTGAGTCTGTGATTTACCAGGCACATCTATAACTTTGCTGGACAGGGCAAATTTTAGAAGAGATCGAATTATTGCTAAGGTTGATCCCAGTTAGGTTAGTCAAAGATGCTAACGGTTTAATGTCACTGATTTTATTGTCCTCAAGGTTGAGCTTAGTCAGGTTAGTCAAGGATGCTAACGGTTTAATGTCACTGACTTTATTGTCCTCAAGGTTGAGCCCAGTCAGGTTAGTCAAGGATTGTAGCGGTTTGATGTCGCTGATTTGATTGTTCTCAAGGTCGATCTCAGTCAGGTTAGTCAAGGATTGTAGCGGTTTGATATCACTGATTTGATTGTGGGTAAGGGTGAGCCTATACAGTTTAGTCAAGGATACTAGCGGTTTGATGTCCTTGATTTGATTGTTGTGGATGGAGAGCCGCTTCAGTTTAGTCAAGGATGCTAGCGGTTTGATCTCCTTGATTTGATTGTTGTCGAGGTAGAGCAAAGTCAGGTTAGTCAAAGATACTAGCGGTTTGATGTCCCCGATCAGATTGCTGTCAAGGAAGAGCCCAGTCAGGTTAGTCAAGGATGCTAGCGGTTTGATGTCGCTGATTTGATTGTTGGTGAGGGTGAGCCAATTCAGGTTAGTCAAGGATGCTAGCGGTTTGATATCACTGATTTGATTGTTGGTGAGGGTGAGTGAAGTCAGGTTAGTCAAAGATGCTAGCGGTTCAATGTCCTTGATTTGACTGCTGGTGAGGTAGAGCGAAGTCAGGTTAGCCAAGGATGCTAGCGGTTCGATGTCGCTGATTTGATTGTCGCTGAGGTAGAGCGAAGTCAGGTTAGTCAAGGATGCTAGCGGTTCGATGTCCTTGATTTGATTGCTGTCGAGGGAGAGCGAAGTCAGGTTAGTCAAAGATGCTAGCGGTTCGATGTCCTTGATTTGACTGTCGCTGAGGTAGAGCGAAGTCAGGTGAGCCAAGGATGTTAGCGGTTTAATGTCATTGATTTGATTGTTGTAGAGGGAGAGCGTAGTCAGGTTAGCCAAGGATGCTAGCGGTTTGATGTCCTTGATTTTATTGTTGTAGAGGGAGAGCGTAGTCAGGTTAGTTAAAGATGCTAGCGGTTTGATGTCCCCGATCTGATTGCTGTCGAGGGTGAGTTCCGTGAGACTCGAAAGTTGTCTATCGGCCGCCTCGCACTCAGTAGTTCCCGCTTTCTCCAACAACACCTCAACAGTATGTTTAGTTTCAGGACTCAAAGAAGCCTTTTCGCGACACCAATCAGCAAATGTCCGTCCACTATCGCCCGGTTGGTTCTGCACGACCCATGAGAAAGGTGCATTTCCACTATTTTGCGACTGACTCGATACCACCAACATGAAAACAAGGATTAATAAAATCATAGGGAATAACCTCTGTGGATTTTTATATATTTCCCCATCTAGGACTTGAAAATGCAGAGGGTACGTCAGGAAATGTGACTATCCTGATTGACGACCGGAATCTTAACCCTCTTAAGTCACTCTGGGAAAATAAAAATAAGAGCCACATTTTTAACTGTAGATAGAGCTAGCATTTGAGCGTTTATTTTCTAACAGAATGGCCCAAATCAAGATTTTTGGTAAAAGTCTTATGCTATAAGCCTTCCAGATTATTTTTTGCCTAAAGTGACAGAATAGGGTTAGAAGAGGAATATTGTCAAATTTTGCCAACTGCTGCTTGATGTTGGGCCTGAATCCACGAGCCAAAGCTCGATCGCACTCCCTGCAACCTCGATCGAGATTCTCGCCCCATAGCCCAATTGTAAAGTTTTGTGACAATTTTCATTTGGTAGCTTTAGATACAGAATTGTCTGTTATAGTGATAGAAGAGAAGAAAAAACAAGCCCAACATTAATCTAAAGAATACCGAGGAACCCCCTATGTCTACCGAAAATCAAGCTCGCTCTCTGATGATGCGCCACCACCAACTGGTGAAGAACCGCCAGCAATCCATGCTCAACCGCACCGCCACCGAAGTCGGGATGGAAGATACGCACTACTGGGGTCACATTCAAGGCAAACCGCAGCCCAGCTTTCAAGCTAGCTACGATCGCAGCAACGCCACCATGAGCTAGGGCAAGCTCAATTTCCTCAATTGCCTACGCAGTTATCAAGAAATTGGGTCTAAAACCCCGTCCTTCTAGGACGGCTTTGTATTAAGATGGATGTGCCAAGGTTAAACTCCATCACCATCGTGAAACTGTTAAGACACACTTTTAGGTGTAAAAATTGGGCACAGTGCTGCGAAAACACTTAAAACAGCGAGAGAATCAACGCATTCTCTGTACCAGAAAATACATCATTTGGTTCAAATCAATTAAGTAGGGTAGGGCATACCCGAACTCTAGGTTCGTATCCTAGTACGCTTTTGGAGATAGACCCTCTGGGGTTGCTGTGAATTAGGCTCGTCAATTGGTGTAATTGCACGGTTGAAAAGTTTAAAGATTGCCGAAAGGACATAGTGCTTAAAGGTCAGTCGATGAATTAAGAATCCCTACGCCTTTAGGCTAGGGAGTGTCAAGTCCACTCAAGAACAAGCCCGCAACCTGATGATGCGCCATCAACACGTCGTCAAAAACCGTCAGGAATCCATGCTGAGCCGTGTGGCTGCTGAAGTTGGTTTAGATGCTGGTTCTCCAGCGAGTATCGATCGCAAATAACTCGTTTTTTCAAAGGCGAGATAGTTGAATCGAGTTTGTTCTTTGCCAGCTAAAAATTAATAATGTCAATTACAAAACCGTCGCGACTTCTTCTTGAGTTATAACTCTAGGTTGGAAGCCGCGATTAGTTTTATGGGGAATTGGGAATGGGGAATGGGAAATTGGGTTCAAAAGAATCTAAAATCTAAAATCTAAAATCGTTCGACTGAGCCCTCACGCCGAAGTCTAAAATCTAAAATCTAAAATCTAAAATCTAAAATGGTATAATCCCCTTTCAGCAGATTGAAGGCTACTAGGGAGGTCATCATGTCGGACTGGAAAGAAATTGACGGCGGAGTTACAGCACCCAGAGGGTATAGAGCATCGGGAATTACAGCGGGCTTGAAGCCTTCAGGCTTGCCAGATTTAAGTTTAATTTTGTCAGAGGTAGACGCGATCGCCGCAGGAGTCTTCACAACCTCCACTGTCCGGGCAGCTTGCGTGGACTACTGCCGCCAGCGTTTGCAAGCTAAACCCAGCGCGAAAGCAATTTTGTGCAATGCGGGACAAGCTAATGCTGCTACTGGCGAACAAGGTTTGGCAGATGCCCTCGAAAGTGCCAAATTGTTGGGAGAAGCGCTGAATATTCCTCCAGAATCTATTCTTTTGGCCTCCACTGGCGTCATCGGACAGCGGATAAAAATGGAGCCGCTGAGGGCGGGAATTCCCCGATTAGTTGCTGAGGCATCGGAAACTGGTTCCGATGCGGCGGCTAAGGCTATTTGTACGACTGATTTAGTGCCGAAAACGATCGCCCTGGAAACCATGTTTGGCGATCGACCCGTCCGCATCGGCGGCATTTGCAAAGGTTCGGGAATGATTCACCCAAATATGGCAACAATGCTGGCGTTTGTAACTTGCGATGCAGCAGTGTCATCGCATTTGTGGCAAGAAATGGTGAGTCGGGCGGCTAACAGAAGTTTCAATCAAATTACTGTTGACGGCGATACCAGTACCAACGATTCGCTAATTGCTTTGGCAAACGGCCAATCCCGCACGCCCGCAATTACAGAAATGGGGGCGGATGCTGAAAAATTAGAAGCGATGCTGACAGAAGTTTGCGTGCATTTAGCAAAGGCGATCGCCCGTGACGGCGAAGGTGCAACTTGTTTGGTGGAAGTGCAAGTTAGTGGCGCGCTGGATGAAGTTTCTGCGAGTAAAATTGCCAAAACAATTGTCGGTTCTTCTTTGGTGAAAGCTGCTATTTTCGGACGCGATCCGAATTGGGGCAGAATTGCGGCGGCGGCTGGGCGCGCTGGTGTCGCTTTCGATCAAGAGAATTTGCGGATTCAATTAGGGGATTTTTTGATGATGGAAAACGGACAACCTAAAGAGTTCGATCGCGCTGCTGCAAGTAATTATATGAAAGCCGCTGCGGAGGGGGAATATTTGAAGGCTGATACGGTTTTAATTCAGGTTAGTGTGGGGAATGGCAGCGGTTTTGCGAAAGCTTGGGGATGCGATTTGAGTTACGACTACGTGAAGATTAATGCCGAGTATACGACTTAAATAAGTCCAGGCGGTTACAAGTCCGGGCGGTTAGAAACCGCGCCTACACAAACAAAACCAGACGAGAGAAAGTTGAAGGCAAATTTCCCACAATTTAAACTCAACTTCCCCCCGTGGACAGGGCGGTTTCATTCTCGGTAGGGGCAATCCCCCCGTGGTTGCCCCCATGTCTGAAACGCCTGTGAAATCGTCTGTGGGTGGGGGCGGGCACGGGGAGTAGGGGTCGCACCGCCCCTACAAAAGCCTGATTTTCGTGAGAATGAAACCGCCCTGCCCCCGTGGGGGGAAGTTAAAAAATTTGAAACCTTTACTCACCGAGTTAACCTCAGCTTTTTTGCTCCTCATTTTAAAATCGCTGAAGCCCTTACCAAGATCAGCTTTTTAGGATTTTAACAAAAGAGCGCTAAAAATCTTATTCAGACTAAGTTTCAAGACTTTTTAAGCTTATTATTAATAAGTCTAATATAGCGGTTCTCAAAAAAGTGAGGTATGCCCTATGCCCTATGCCCTATGCCCTATGCCCTATGCCCTATGCCCATGAGTACCTCATATGAGAGATCGAAAGGCTATATAAAGTTTGAAAACACGCCCTAACCAAAACTATCGGAGACAAACACATAGCCACCACCATACCCGACAGCATTATCCACTAATATTAAGCCGTCATTGGTCTGCGGATCGCCACTCTGAGCAAGTCCATAATTCACCACGCGCAACAACCGCTGCGGCGTAAACGATTCCAATTCCACAAAATTGCCGGCTTCCAGCCATGCTAGTTCTTCTGCTGTTAAACCTTGCCTTACAGCGTCGGGTAATTGACGGGCTGTTTGTGCCATTGTTTGAGATTGCTGCACAAACATATCACGGGTTGCTAAGATTTGACGGGGAGAAATTCCCAAATCAAAAATTGTCACCTGTTGATTCGCAAACCAGTTTGGATTAGTTCGCAGTTGATGTACCAAGCCAACTCCAGCAGGGCTCGCATTGTGCAGCGCATAGACTTTTAAATCGGTATTGCGCCGCAGCATTTCAATCACGGTACTGAAGATGCTTTGGGGATAGCCACTAATACTAAGAATCGCGCAGTTGTTTTCAAAATGGACGTTGTTGGCAATGAGGAATTGAGCTATTTCGTCACTGTCACAGATAATTGCGCGATCGAAGCTGTAGGCGCTGACTTCGCGATCGATGGTTGCGGGCAAAGCCTCTTGACGAGCAGCAGGGAGCAGTTTTTCTAATGTGCCGTTTACTGTTTGCCAGTCTCGCAGCCATTTATCGCTTTGCGCTTGATTAACGAGAAATATTTCACCCGTTATCTGTGGGCGTTTTTTTTGTGAAATGCCGAGCCCGTAGGACAATAGACCTAGTGTAGTCGCTACGATGTATCCTGAAGAATAATCAAATATTAGGCTTCCTGAAATGCCCAGCACTAAAATAATTCCCCCTAAAATCTGGAGGTTTTTAGCATTATTTCTTCTGCCACGAATACCTTGAGCAGGAGATTTGCTGTAGTGGAACAATAGCCCTATCCAAATCAAATTGTAGAGAGCGAAGGGAATAACAACTGCGAATTGTGAGGGAAAAAGAGCAAGAGCGAAGTGAAGGCCGAAGATGCCCGCAAATACGCTAAACAAGAAGTAGGTCAAAATCCAACTGGTTTCTGGCGCGCGAGATTTAAGCTTTTGGTCAATAAAATACAAAAACTGTTGGTGCGTAAAAAACAACATATTTTGGCTCGAAATATTTTCGATCGCATTTTTGAAAAAGGGATCGGTGAATGCCAACTTTTTATCAGTGACGGTAGTCGGTTCAAAGACAAACGGATGGTTGCACTGTTTGCAGCGACCTGAGTTGCTTGTACGATCGCTCAAAATGTTGTCTGTTTGACACTGGACGCATTTCATTCCCATTTCGGTTACTCCTGATTGATTTAATGGATTTATTGGTAGTCAGAAACCGGGTTTTTCTCTTGAATACTTGATGACAACGCAGATTTAGCTAAAAACCCGGTTTCTTTGGTTGTGATGTGAGTCTTTTATGAACAGGCAAGATGCCTGTTCCACAAGAGAATTTATTTATTGTGGAACAGGCATCTTGCCTGTTCTTGAGAATGGTGTAACATCTCAGGTTTAAAAGATTTGCCCGTTTAATAAAATAGAATAGTCTTCTCGCTGTCGAATTAATCGATCGCCCTTAGCATCAATCAACACTTCAGCAGGGCGGGGGCGGTGCAGAAAATGTGACGACATCGCATAGCCGTAAGCCCCACTATCCAAAATGGCGATCGCATCTCCAATTTTGAGTTTCGGTAGCCAACAGTTGCGCCCCAAATAATCCCGCGAATAAGTCGTGTTGCCGCAAATATCCGTTTCATGTCGCGATACATCGTCGGTTTCCCAAGTTGCGATCGCCCGATAGCCCCCGTGCACCGCAGGCACCGATAGATTTGATACAGTCGTATCCACGCCGACAATTTGCCTATCGCCCAACCACTTCACCGACACAACTTTCGCAAGCAAAACGCCACAACCTGCGATCGCCGATCGTCCCGGTTCAATCACCAACTCGATAGGGCGAGATAGCGCACTCAATCGTTCAGTAATCGCCGCACCAAACTCCCGCCAGTCAAACACCGCACCGCCTCGATAGGGATAGCCAAAACCACCGCCAAAATCGAGGGTTCGCCAATCGGGCAACAGTTGGGCGATCGCAATTAGGCGATCGATCGCCTGCGTAAAAGCACTCGTGGCGTTAGTTCCAGTCCCCCGATAAAAATGCAATCCAGTAATCCTCAACCCCTGCTGCTGCGCGATTTCGTTGGCTTTCTCAAATTCGGCGGCACGTACTCCAATCCGACTGTCTCCCGTCAATTCCGGTGAATTGAGGCGCAGTCCAATTTCGGCACGGATCGCTCGCGGTTGACTCCCGGAATATTCGCAAAAATCTTGGAGTTGCGACAGACTATCGAAGTTAAATCGATCGATCTTCCACTCGATCAATTGCTGAATATCCGCCCTGTTGAGGTTACTGCCCGTGTAGACAATGCGATCGCTCGTAAAACCCGCTTTCAGTCCCAAAAAAACATCCCCCGGTGTATTCGCGTGTAGCCCCCAACCAGCCTGCTGAATCAATTGCAACAGAGCAATATTGCCGTTGGTGACGCTAGCAAAATGAAACTGAACGTGCGGATAGTCGATCGATCGCGTAATATGCTCAAGGGTTTGATGGAGGATATCGGCCTGATACACATATAAGGGCGAACCATAAGTTGACAAAAGTCGCTTGGCTAATGCTTCGGAGAACGGCGGCGAATGTATTTTGGTTTCATTCTGTAGCAAAGATTCAGTCATATAGAAGAAGTTCGGCAACGGATTTTGTAACGGATGTAACGGATGTTCGGCAACGAATTATTTAACGGATTTAACGGATGTTCGGAACAGGGAAGATTGTAAAATCAACAGTCAACTGTCAACAGTCAACTGTCAACTATCAACAGTCAACCTCCTTCGATATTTCCAAATGCGCTGCCCGATCGCCGGTGGCAACCAAAACACATGATCGAGCGATCGCTTAACCGGAATTTCGCCTAAAACCTCGGTGCGCCATGCCTGCCACATCAGCAGCAACCAGAGATTATTGCCAATATAGCGATCGCGCATTGCAACTCCGAGTTGTCCCGATAACATCGAGTCGGCCAAATGGGGCTGCCAGCAATTTTGCGATCGCAACAGATTCGGATTCAGCCGATCGCCGATCGCAGCCCAAAACTCCCGGTAATACCAAACCTTCAAAGGCACACCCATCCCGCGCTTTTCCCGCCAGACAATTTCCGGCGGCAGCCAGCGTTCGGACGCTTTTTTGAGGATGTATTTTTCGCACGCACCTTGCAGTAGAAGCTCGCCAGGGAGTTGAAACGTCCATGCTGTGAGGTCGGGGTCGCAGAAGGGCGATCGCACCCACAAACCGCAAGCAAACGCCAATGCCGTTGCCCTCGGCTGAATATTTTGGGCACCTTTGAGCATCAGCGAAGCGCGCCGCAGCCTCGCTAGCAGGGAAGGACAGGTTTCGGGATCGATCGCGTCTTGCAGGTAAACGCTCAAATCGTGAGACTGGATGCGATCGAGCATTTCTGGCGAAAAAATCTGTTTTTCATAACCATAAAATCGCTGAAACGTCCGCAAATACTGCTGTTCAAAGGTTTCTCCTCCGGCGGGATGTTCTGCACTGTAAACTCCGTGTGCAATCAAAGGCTTGTTTGTCCATCCAGCAAATAGCTGATCGCCATTCTCGCCATTGAATACAACTCGCACGTCTTGCGCCGCCGCCTGTTTGAGCAAAAACAGTGCAGCCGTCGTGCCGTCTCCATAGGGTAAATCGAGGGCTTTGGCGGTTGGCCCGATCGCGCGCAACACTGCATCACCTGTCGCCGCCACCCGGATCAGCGGAATCTGGAAAAAGTCCGCCACCTGTTGGGCGTAGGGCAGTTCGGAATAGGCTTCGACACCAAAATCGAGGGCATAGGCGCGCACCTGCAAGCCTGCTTTCACTAGCAGCGCCGTCACCAGGGAAGAATCGATGCCACCGGAGAGTAAAACGCCTACGGGTTCGTCGATCGGCAAATCAGCCACTTGTCGATCGATCGCCTGTTGCAACAGCCCTTGCAATTGTGCGATCGCCTCATCCTCACGGCGCAGTAATTGGGGCGCTTCTTGCCAAGCCGATGGCAGCGATTCCCTACGGGATAGCTTCGCCGCGCGTACTTTCGGCAGATCGTTAACATCGGCGATTTCCCAAATCATCTCGCTTCCGGCTGCTACGGATGCAATTTGCTCGATCGGCGTTAACGGCGTGGGCACGTAGGAAAAACAAGCATAACTGTGTAGCGCGATCGGGCTAATTTGAGGGGAAGCCATCAGCGGTAGCAGCAATTGCAGGCGCGTCGCAAACCAAATCGTTTCTCCCAACTGCATCCAATAAAGCGGCACTCGCCCAAACGGATCGCGCCCCAGCCGTAGCTGTTTCGCTTCTACTGCCGCCCAAGCATCTCCCGGTAAATCCGTCGCCCGATCGCGCCCGCAAGCATTCAGCGTCACTGTGTCAGCCGTGAGTACAGATTCAGAGGCGATCGCCCATTCTGATAATTTGCCCTGTCGGATGAAGTATTCAGGCACTAAACGGCTGAGCGTTTTTGTGCGATCGCCCTCTCCCCAGTAGCCTATGAAATGTGAAGGTTTGCCGATCGCACCCATTAGATGTCTCCAATAATTATTGTGGAACAGGCATCTTGCCTGTTCAAAACAGGCTTTTTTGGATAAGTCTATTTAGATATCTCCAATAATCATTGTGGAACAGGCATCTTGCCTGTTCAAAACAGGCTTTTTTGAATAAGTCTATTTAGATATCTCCAATAATCATTGTGGAACAGGCATCTTGCCTGTTCAAAACAGGCTTCTTTGGATAAGTCTATTTATTTCACAGTGAAAGGTTCACTGCTGATGACGCGCCCATCCAGGGACATCCGAACTTCCCATTTGCCTGGGGCTGCAGCAGATCCGAGATCGTAAAAGCAGTGGGTATTCCAAACCGCAGTATCGATCGTGCGAGTTTGATACCTGCCCTGATGAACAATGTCACCGCTGGGATTAATCCAATCGCATTGCAGAGACAACTCATTGCCGATCGGAGCATTTTGCAACGTCACCTGGTAGTAGATGCGGGGATTAATTTGACGGTTGACTTGAGTAAGGCTGTCACCACCTTTTTTCGATAGCGCAATCCTGTCTTCTCCTCCCACAACTTGAGCAGTTTTTTGTTGCTGATTTTGCCCGAACAGTACGCCTATACCGATCGCAGATATGACAACGGCTGTCGTGGCGATCGCGATCCAGCGGTTGCGTCGCTGCTGTTTTTCTAGGGCTTCGCGGCGGCGCATTTGGGCGATCGCATCTTCTAAAAGCTCATCAGGAAGATTCAACTCCTGTAAAATTTCTCTTACCTGATCTGGGGCCAATTCTAACTCGCGCTGCTGGGATAACTTGTCGATTTCAGCGACTACCTGTGCTAATTGAGTTTGAGTGAGTCGAGGTTCCATAGAGTTCACCATTAGTATCTGTAATGTTCTTGCCCACTAGAAAGTTAAATATAGATCCCCTCTCTCTTCTCCAACTCAGCGCCCTCTGCGCTCTCTGCGGTTAAATTACTCATATTATTCAATAAACAGCTCTATAAGTCAATTCATAAAAATCATAACCTTAACCTCATAAAATTCATATTTATAGTCCTGGACGCATCGGGACTCATGGGAAACCGGGTTTTTTTACGAAAAGACGCCTTGCCACCCGCAGATCGGGTAAAAAACCCGGTTTCTTTGCCGGAGTGCGTCCCGCACTGACTTATATAAAATCCAGACTAGGAAACTCTTCTATTTTTTGAAAATCTGTTAAATTAAACTTTGCTGAATCTATCTTTTCCTGGTGGCGATTCAACCAAACTGCATTTAAACCCGCAGCTTTAGCACCGCAATAATCAGCCTTAAAACTATCGCCGATATGCAAAACGTTTTCCGCAATGCAGTTGTGTTTCTGCAAAGCTGCCGTAAAAATTTGAGACTGGGGTTTTGCTGCACCAACTTCGGTGGAAATTGTCACTGATGTGAAATATTCAGCTAATTTTAGTGCTTTTAATACTGCATAAAGTCGCGAATCGAAATTCGATACTACTGCTAATTCAATCCCTTGTTGCTGCCACCTATTTAATGCTGGCAATACGTCGGGATAGACGAACCAAGGTTCGGCGGTGGCAAAATGAGCGTAGAGTTCGGCAAAGAATTTGGGAAAGTCTGAGAATTGATTGAAAACGCCTGCTATTTGAAAAGCGTTCGCGCAAACTGCTTGCCACCATTCAAATTCTAGCTGGGGAATTTTGGCTAATTCTATTCCGGGAAATGCCATCGGATTTGAGTCGGCAAAACTTTGGAAAAATGCTGCATTTAACTCTTCGTTAGAAACAGTTACTCCCCAACTGCGGGCCAATTTTCCGTAGACTTCGCCGACGCTGCCGCGCACGTCAAATAGCGTCCCTGCGGCATCTAGAAAAATAATTTGGGTCATTTGAGAATAAAAAGGGAAGAGGAAAGAGGACTTATCGCACATCCGGTTGCATCGGAATGATTTAACCACAGAGGACACAGAGAACACAGAGGAAGAGAAGAGAAGAGAAGAGAAGAGAAAAGAGATTTGAGTAATTCCTTCTTTGTTTTTCCTTTTTCCTTCTTCCTTCTAATTAGTTGTTTGCGGATTCACTACACCAGAATGATTGGCAATGTTGGCCGCAGGTTCAAATCTGCCTCCTAAATATTTGGCTAGAAATTCTTCGGCGATCGCATAAAAGTGCAGGCGATTTTCTGGCCGCGCAAATCCGTGTCCTTCGTCTGTATAAAGCACGTATTCTACAGGTTTGCCGGCTTGCTTCATGGCATTGACAATTTGCTCGCTTTCTGCTTCTTTCACTCGCGGGTCGTTGGCACCTTGGGCGATTAGTAAAGGTTTCTGGATGCGATCGACAAAAGATAAGGGGGAGATCGATTTCAGAAACTCTGGTTCTGTTTCCAAATTGCCGACGCGGTGATACAGACTTGCTTTTCTCGGTTCCCAGTAAGGGGGAATAGTTTGCAGGAGTGTAATCAAATTGCTTGGCCCGACAATATCGACGGCGCAGGCAAAAACATCGGGACTAAAAGTCAATCCGACTAAGGCGGCATAACCACCGTAAGAACCGCCCATAATCGCAATTTTATCCTGTAGGGCAATTCGTGTTTCTACCAGCCAATTAACCCCATCTAGCAAGTCGTCGTGCATTTTAGCGGCCCATTCGCGATTGCCGGCATTGAGAAAGGCTTTGCCGTAGCCGTTGGAACCGCGAAAATTGATTTGCAAAACGGCGTAACCTCGGTTTGCCAGCCATTGGGCTTGTGGGTTGTAACCCCAGGTATCGCGTCCCCAGGGGCCACCGTGAACAAGCAAGACTGCAGGTACGGGTGTTGAGACACCAACCGGTTTTGTCAGGTAGCCGTGAATCGTTAAACCATCTCTTGCGGTGTAAGAAATGGGTTCCATTGATGATAGCGGTAGCCCTTCGAGTTTGGGTTTGTTGCTGAACAGAAAGGTGAAGGTTTTGGAGGCGCGATCGAACGCATAGTAGTAAACTGGGCCGTCGTCTGTCATGTAAGCGACTAGCCAAGTGGTATCGGCGAGGTTGCGGCTGGTAATGGAGAATTCGCCGGGGCGAAATTTGCCGAGATCCTCAAAATCCTCTGCTATGCTTTGGTCTAAAATCTGCCACTCTTGCTTGTCCTTGTAGAAGGAAACCGCCTGAATCTCTCGCTTGGTGGGGTGTACGACAATGCCGCCGACATCGTATTCTGGGTCAGAGGCGAGATCGGTTTCTTGTTTGGTTTCTAAGTCGAGTGCGATCGAACGTTGGGCGTTAGCATCGTGATTGCCGATGATGTAAAGAATTTTGCCGTTTTCTGAGAACATGACGGCACCGCCTTCGTCGTCGGGGCCCCAGCTTCGCAGGCTTTCCCAAGACTTGTCCGCAGTTTCCCTCCATAGCAATTCTTTACCGCCCTCGGCAGTTGTGGCTGTGGCCGCCCGCACTTGAAATTGGGCGTCAGCAGCCCAATTGACGATGTTTCCTGGGTTGTCGGTGTCGAGTTCAACGGCACCGTTTTGCAGGTTGATGCGGTAAAGATCGTGTTTGCGCCGATCGCGGATGTTCATTCCCACTAATATTTCATTGGGGAAGTTGCGGTCAAGGGCAATCAGATGAGCTCGAACACCTTGAAAGGGTGTCAAGTCGCGCACCAGGTTTGACTGAATATTGACTGAGAATAAATGCCATTTTTCATCACCATCAATATCTTGCTGATAAATGAGATATTCGTCGCTGTATGTCCAGTAAAAGATGCGGATGCCCCGTTTTTTATCTGCTGTCAGTTGGCGATCGTCTGCTTGACCGACGGTACGCAATTGCACTTGCAAAACGTTGTTTTCATCGGGTGCAATGTAGGCGAGATACTTGCCGTCTGGTGAAAGTCGGGGGCTAGTTTTTTCGGGATTTCCGAACAGAATTTCCCGCTCGATTAACGGTGGAAGTTCTGTTTTTGGCTGTTGAATTGTAGGAGTTTGCATTTTTTATTGTACCTAATATTTTCTATTGGAACGGGCAAGATGCCCATTCCACAATAATATTGAATTTTTTGGGAACGGGCAAGATGCCCATTCCACAAGAATATTGAATTTTTTGGGAACGGGCATCTTGCCCATTCCACAAGAATATTGAATTTTTTGGGAACGGGCAAGATGCCCATTCCACAAGAATATTGAATTTTTTGGG
>NZ_JAUBUJ010000050.1:0-25415 GCF_036705405.1 Microcoleus sp. B13-B6 | reverse complement strand
CCACAAGAATATTGAATTTTTTGGGAACGGGCAAGATGCCCATTCCACAAGAATATTGAATTTTTTGGGAACGGGCAAGATGCCCATTCCACAAGAATATTGAATTTTTTGGGAACGGGCAAGATGCCCATTCCACAAGAATATTGAATTTTTTGGGAACGGGCAAGATGCCCATTCCACAAGAACATTGAATTTTTTGGGAACGGGCATCTTGCCTGTTGCCGATCTATTTGAAGAAGCATCGATTAACTTTTAAGCAACTCCTGAATCGGCCTGCTAATCCAATTGAAACCAACTTTTAGTTGATGATCAAATGTTGGCATCCGATAGAGATAGGCTAGGCGGCGAGCAATGTGGGCTAGTTGTCCGTCGAGTTTAATTCCTAAACCGGCCAGGGTGGCGTTGTCAATTCCTAATGTCATCATTTCTCCTAGGGGCTGATAGCGGAAAGGAAGTAAAGGACGGCCGGTGAGGGATGCCCAAATGTTCCATGCGGTGTAGTCAGCTTGCTGGAAGGCTGTTTGGGCTGTTCCGGGGACTTTTTGACCATTTGCATCGTGACATTCTGCTAAGTCTCCCAAGGCAAATATATCTGGATGGTCGATAATTTGCATTTGCGAATTGACTATTAATTGACCGCGGCGGTTTTGTTTGAGGGGTAGCGATCGCACTGCTTGACTAACTTGAGTTCCTACTGTCCACAGCACTATGTCTACGGGGAGAACATCTAATTGTCCTTTGTAAAGTAAGGATATTGTGTCGGCTTCGATCGCCTCTACTTCTGTTTCTAAGTCGATCCACACTTTCCGTTTTTCTAATGCTTGGGTGGCGGCTTCGCGGTTAAACTCCGGTGATGTCCGCAGAATCATGTTCCCTTGCTCGACTAACCGCACGCGACCTTTTTCTCCGAGTCGATCGGCTAATTTACAAGCTAATTCTACTCCCGCATAACCGGCGCCGACGATCGCAACCCGAATTTTGTCGGTATTGCTGCCTTCTAAAAACCGCAATCTTTCTTCTAAGCGGTAGGCGTCGTCGAGGGTGCGAAATGAGTAAGCGTATTCAACGGCACCTTTGACCATATCTAGGGGGGTTTCGCCGCCTAAAGCTAAAACAAGGCGATCGCACGGAATTTCTGGCCCGTCGTGCAACTTCACTCGCTTTTCCTCTACATCGATGCCGGAAACAGTACCTTGACAAAAGCGCACGCCTGTGTTTTCCAAGAGTTCGGCAAACGGCGGGGCAATTTCCCAGGTTTGGAGTTCGCCGGTCAGGAGTTCGTACAGCAGGGGAACGAACAAAAATCGATCGCGGCGGTCAACTAGGACAATTTCGGGTTTTTCGGTTTTGGAGAAGGGTAACTGACTCAAGCGCAGGGCTGTGTAGAGTCCGCCGAAGCCTCCGCCGAGAATGCAAATCCGGGGTTGTTGTTGAGTCATGGTGTTTTGTGTGAGGGGCTCACGGTAGCAGGGAAACTTATCTTATTCTAACGAGAGTGAGGGAGTGGGGAAGGGGGAGATTGGGGGAGTGGGAGTGGGAGAGATGGGGAGAGGGGGAGATGGGGGGAGTGGGAGAGTGGGAAAGTGGGAAAATCTTCCCTGTTTCCCTCGAACCTCAACATCCATCCGTTAAATGCGTTAAATCCGTTAGATAATGCGTTTCCGAACTGTTTTCTATATCTATAGCCTTGATTAGCTTTACCTATTACCCGCCCTCAAATTTTCTGAATGTTCGCAGAACTAATTTTGTACTATATTAGTTTATAACGAATTATTTCGCAAATTTAATTCACTTTTTATAGGGTCATCTACTCTAACACTTGCCCCCGCACTCACAAGTGAAAAAATCATGCAAATTTCCTCGAATTCTTCTAAATTTAAGAACGGCGATCACAATAACGAAGACGGCTCATCTTTGTTAAAAAGCGAAGAAAAATATAAAAATTTAGTAGCTAATATTCCCGGTGCTGTCTACCGCTGTACCTGCGAGTATACGGAGGACGGGGAATTAACACGGACAATGGCGTTTTTGAGCGAGGCGGTTCAAGAAATATCAGGCTATCCCTCTTCTGATTTTATCAACGATCGCGTCCGTTCCTTGGCAAGCATTATCCATCCTCAAGACCGCAAAAATGTGGATGCTACTGTCAAAAAAAGTGTAGCAACTAGAACTCCGTACATCCTTGAATACCGGATTGTCCGGGCGGACGGCGGCATTAGCTGGGTTTACGAAAAAGGCAAAGCTGTTTGCTGCGAGGCGGACGAGGCGAGAGGAAGACAAGAGGGACAAGGGCAAATTGAGGGCTTGTTGTCGGCTGTGGTTTCGCCGGTTTCGCCGGTTTCGCCGATCGCAAATTCTCTGTGTCGGGTTGTTTATCTCGACGGAGTAATTTTGGATATTACTGAACGAAAGCGTGCTGAGGAAAACCTGCGAAACACTCAAGATTTTCTGAATGCGGTACTGCAAAATCTGCCTATTAGCGTCTTTATTAAAGATGCTGTAGAGCAAAAATTTATTTATTGGAATACTGCTAGCGAAGAATTGTTTGGCTATTCCAGGAATGAAGTGATCTTAAACAATGCTGCTGACTTGTTCGAGTCAGATCATGCCAATTACTTGCAAGCACAAGATTTAGAAGTGCTGGCAACGAGAAAAGGCGTCGATTTGCCCGAACAAACTATCGAACTTCCGCACCGAGGAAAGCGGATTTTGCACACGAAAAAAGTTCCTTTGTTTGACGAGTCGGGCACACCTAAGTACATTCTGGGTATTGCTGAAGATATTACGGAAAGCAAAAAAACTGAAACAGAATTGTCGCGCTTGGCCATTGTGGCTCAAAAAACGCAAAATGGTGTGATTATTACTGATGCTCAAGGCTGCATTGAATGGGTGAATGAAGGATTTACTCGGATTAGCGGTTATGTGCTCGCAGAAATACAGGGAAAAAAACCGGGTGATGTACTGCAAGGCCCTGAAACAGACCCGCTAACTATTGCTCAACTGCGATCGGCTTTGGCTGCTGGCGTGCCGTTTAATCAGGAAATTTACAATTACAAAAAGGATGGAAGGGGTTATTGGGTGGCGCTTTCGATTGCCCCAATTTATCAAGAAAAGGGGGAACTCGAAGGTTTTATTGCGGTGCAAACTGATATTACGGATCGCAAGCAAGCAGAGGCAACAGTCAGGGAGAGGGAGAATTATTACCGCTGCATTGTCGAGACGGCTTCGGAGGGCGTTTGGATGTTTGACAGCGAAAGTATCACGACTTTTGCTAACTCTCGGATGGCCGAAATGCTGGGGTATACTGTGGAGGAAATGCTGGGGCGATCGCTATTTGAGTTTATCGACTGCGAGTCTA
Source organism: Microcoleus sp. B13-B6 (assembly GCF_036705405.1). Classification (NCBI taxonomy): domain Bacteria; kingdom Bacillati; phylum Cyanobacteriota; class Cyanophyceae; order Oscillatoriales; family Microcoleaceae; genus Microcoleus; species Microcoleus sp. B13-B6. The sequence continues at coordinate 22,057 of NZ_JAUBUJ010000050.1, read as the reverse complement.
GGGAAATAGCAGAAAGTTATGTCCAGCGCAGGCGCCAAGGCCTTCGGGAACGCCACGATTTTAAGTTTACTCGCAAAGACGGATCTCACTTGTGGGCGATCGTGTCCGCGACGCCGATGTTCGACGGTGAGGGCGAATTTTCCGGGGTGTTGCGGATGATTACCGATATTAGCGATCGCAAACAAGCAGAAGCAGAATTGCGCCAAACTCTCCAAGAGTTGGAATTTGAAAAATTTGCTTTGGATCAATCAGCAATTGTCTCGAATACCGACGAATTCGGAGCCATTACCTATGTCAACGAGCAATTTTGCGAACTCTTTAAATACTCCCGAGAAGAACTGCTCGGCCAAACCCACAGAATTGTCAATTCTGGCTATCACCCAGCCGATTTTTTCAAGCAGCTTTGGTCAACAATCCGCCAGGGAAAGGTTTGGCGGGGAGAAATGAAAAATCAAGCTAAAGACGGCACATTATTTTGGTTGGATACTACCATTGTACCTTTCTTAAATAGCAGCGGAGAACCCCATCAATATGTAGCAATTCGCAAAGATATTACCGATCGCAAACACGCAGAAGAAGCGGTGCGGCTTTCCGAAAGTCAATTGAGGACTAAAAATGAAGAATTGGCAAAAGCCCTGCGGGACGTGCATAAAACTCAAAGCATGATGGTTCAAAATGAAAAAATGGTAAGTTTGGGGCAATTAGTCGCTGGGGTTGCTCACGAAATAAACAATCCAGTTAGCTTTATTTACGGCAATGTCATGCACGCTGACGATTACTTTCAAGACTTGCTAAAAATTCTGCAACTTTACCAGCAGGAATACCCGCACCCAACACCGATTATTCAACAAGAGATAAATGATATCGATTTGAATTTTCTGCTCAGAGATTTGCCGAATCTGCTAAATTCGATGAAAATGGGAGCCGAACGAATTCGCCAAATTGTGCTGTCACTGAAAAATTTTTCGCGATTAGATGAATCCGAACAAAAGCAGGTGGATATTCACGAAGGGATTGAAAGCACTTTATTGATTTTGCAGCACAGGTTGAAAGAAACGGCAGGGCGTCCTAAAATTGTGCTGCTCAAAGAGTTCGGGAATTTGCCCCGCGTACAGTGTTATGCAGGACAGTTGAATCAGGTTTTTATGAATATTATTGGCAATGCAATTGATGCTTTGGAAGAGGCAATGGAGACTGGACAGTGGGCAGAGGGACAACTGGCGCCTATTCCTTATTGTCCTTCGCCGACGCTGCGGATTTGTACGGATGTAAAATATGAACAGGATGCTTTGATGCAAGCAGATTCTGCTGTTTCTGATGATGCAATGCCACATCCTTCTCATATTGTGATTCGGATTGCTGACAACGGGCCGGGGATTCCGATAGATGTTCACAAAAGGCTGTTCGATCCGTTTTTTACTACGAAAGAACCTGGTAAAGGTACTGGTTTGGGGCTGTCTATCAGCTATCAAATTGTGGTGGAAAAACACGGCGGGCTGCTTAAGTGCGATTCTGCACCGGGTCAAGGGACGGAATTTGCGATCGAGATTCCTGTGGGGAATAGTCAGTAGTCAGTAGTCAGTAGTCAGTAGTCAGTTGTCAGTTGTCAGTTGTCAGTTGTCAGTTGTCAGTTGTCAGTAGTTATTTACTACCAATTACCCATTTCCGATGCCCAATGCCCAATGCCCAATTCATTATTCCCCCTAACCATGAAATATAGCGTAATTTACGACGGCAATTGCAATCTCTGCGTTACCTTGGTGCAGTTACTAGAAAACTTAGACCAAGGCAAGAATTTTGAGTATATTTCCATGCAAGATTTAGAGCAATTAAATCGCTTTGGGATTACGTCTGAAGACTGCGAAATGGGGATGATTTTGATAGATGGCAACACCCCGGAACGCCGCTGGCAGGGCAGCGATGCGGCGGAGGAAATCGGGCGGATACTTCCTGCTGGCGAGGTGTTTGTGGCTGCTTACCGGGCAATGCCGGGGATGAAGTGGATGGGCGATCGCGTGTACGAACAAGTCCGCGATAACCGCTATACTTTGTTTGGCAAGCGATCGACTACTTACAAATCTGTTTATCCAGTTGGCTGTAGGTCGATCGACAATTGCGATAATAGCAAGGAATAAAGTCTTTACTACAAACAGGAGATCCGTGAAAACTGAAGTCCTCAAAAAGATTGATTAAACAAACCGAATATCTCACGGCAAAAGTCTTTGAGTTTTTGGGCAGACTCCGCAGCAGGTTCGGTTGCACCGAAAAAACTCCAATTTTCCACTGTGGAAAAGCGCCACTGCTGACCAGTATGATCGTAACCGGCGGCCTCAACCCCGATCGCCCGACGGCTTCCTTCTACCGGATCTTGGTAAAATCGGATTTGAATCAAGATGCTGCGGCTTTGCAACAAGCGGCTTCTACCGGGGAAATGAAAGCCAATGTCGATCGAATCTGGATCTACAAGTTCTCTGGTATCCTGGTCATTCATCCAAGGTTTCAAATCGACTTTTGTATCCGGGAATTCGGACTTGAATAAATTAACAACCGCAGCAATTTTGCTGGCAACTTCTATATTTTTGGCTTGTTCGGCAGCGTTCACGCGAAAAACTCCTATCAAATATAGTTATTACATTTAGCTAATAATGTAACTGCATACTGCCGAATGTAGCCTGTGAACAGCGGACTTTTTCCGAAATAATTAGGCATTGACAATTTTTCATATATGTGTTATGCCGTTTTTAGCCGAGTCTCGATCCCCCTAAATCGCCCTTAAAAAGGGGAGTAGGGGTTGACTTTGAGGATGCTCTTGTCCCCCCTTATTAAGGGGGGTTAGGGGGGATCTCCGGGTTTTAAAACACCCCATAGTTCCATAATCTTAATTCAGGGGAAGGGCGATCGCAAATTCCGAACCTTCTCCCAGCACCGATTCACAAGTTAGTTTACCGCCGTGGGTTTCTTCCACAATTTGCCTGCTGATAGACAACCCCAAACCCGTACCTTTCCCTACTCCTTTAGTAGTAAATAAATGGTCAAATATTTTCGACTTGACCTCCGATGACATCCCTTTACCGTTATCTTTGATTTTAATCACCACGCTGTTGCTATCCTCCGAGAGATGAGTGATAATGGCGATCGTATTCGGTAAAGCTTCAATTTCAGCATAAGTGCGGCCCTGATTGAATTCGTCAAAACACTCGATCGCATTTGCCAGCAAATTCATAAATACCTGATTCAGTTGCCCAAAATAACATTTAACTGGCGGGATATCTCCGTATTCTTTGATAATTTTAATCGCGGGGCGAGTATCTTTAGCTTTCAGGCGATACTGTAAAATCATCAAAGTGCTGTCGATGCCCTCATGAATATTTGCTGACACTTTATTCGCACTGTCAGCGCGGGAAAAAGTCCGCAAAGACTTGCTAATATTGCGAATGCGCTCTGTACCTGATTTCATAGATAAAAGCATTTTCGGCAAATCTTCGATCAAATAGTCTAAATCAATCTCCGATGCTTTATCCTGTAATTCATCTCCAGGATTAGGAAATTTTTCTTGGTAAAGTTGTAAGCAATCAATCAAATCTAAGCTGGCCTCAGCAGCAGCATCAAGATTGCCCGCAATAAAACCCAGCGGATTGTTAATTTCGTGAGCAACCCCTGCAATCAAATTGCCGAGAGCAGACATTTTTTCGCTTTGAATGAGTTGCAGTTGCGCCTGTTGCAATTCATTGAAAGATTTTTCTAACTGTTGAGATTTTTCTTTTTCGCGCGCGTACAAACCAGCATTCTCTACAGCAATAGCAACTTGAGAAATTAAAACTTTGAATATTTCTACTCTCTCTGCTGTAAAAGCTCCTACTGTCAAAGCATTTTCTAAATAAATTATTCCGCGCCGCTGAGATTGATAAATAATCGGCAAACAGAGAAGTGATTTTGGTTGATATTTCTGAATGTAGGTATCTACGTTAAAAGGTTCGGCGACAGTAGCATTGTCTAAAACCAGATGCTTTTGAATGCGGTGGACGTAATTAATCACAGACAGGGGAACATCTTGACTATTTTCTACGGGAATAGAGGGTAAAATTGTCACTGTATCCTCCGCAAAACTGCCAGTAGCTTCTATGCAGAGAATATCGTTTTTCAGCAGCAGCAGCACTACTTTTTGAGCCGCCGCATTTTCTAAAATAATTTTGATTAATTTGGTCAACAATTTTTCTAGAACAATTTCACCGTTAATGGCTTCGGCCGACTTAATAAAAGTAGCTAAGTCTAATAAATCGCCTAAACTACTACTGGTAGTATTTCCCGTGGCAGTGCGGGTGACATCGAGGGTTGGGGTTGGAATTGTGCGCGTCTGTGCTGCTAAGAAAGGATGTGTTGATTCTAAGTGTTTAACTTTAGCTATGGCTCCCCAATGGATATATCCATAATAGGCTTTAGTCAGATATGCTTGAGAAACTATCTCTTTACCCAAAGCTTGATAAAATTCTCCTGCTAATTCACAGGCTAATGCTTCCTCTTGAATGTAACCGTTTTTGGTGGCTCCATCAATTGCGCGATCGTACAAATCCATTGCTTGGCTATTTTGCCCCAATACTCGCGCTTTCTCGGCTGCTACCAAATCGTATTTGTGTTGATAATTCATCGGAGCATGAACTGCCCATTTTTTCATCTTATTTTGGTTTTGCAGCACTTTTTCCAGATATTGCTTTTGTTCCCCTTTGCCACTTGCTGGATACAAAGCTATGATACTGAGAGAGGAGTAAAAGTTATTCAGAGAAACCACATAAAAGCCGGCTACGGACTCCTCATGTTTCTCAAATAACCTTGAATTTTCCAAGGCTTCCGCATAGTTCCTGAAGAGATAATTAAGCTGAGTTTTGGCATAATAAACCACACCAACTAAAACAAAATTTTTAGTTTCTATTAAAACGGGGAGCATTTTTAATTCATTAAATCTCTCGCCGACTAAATGGCAGGGTTCGACAGCTTGACCGCGCAAATTGAGGGCTGTCTGCCTGCCTATACTTATATGCTGTACAGCTATTTCTAGTTGAGATTGTTGCATTAGTTTCATATATTTACCAGTCTCCTGATCCACCAAATCTAGAGGCTCTCCTATCGACAGTTTTTTGAAGCAATATTCAGTTATAGAATAACCAGCATATTCCAACTCTCCAGTTTCGATCCCAGCTTGAAAACCTTCTTTGAGCTCGTCTAATCCTGACTTGACAGAGGCGTTCCAGTGGTTAATAAAAGAACCAAAGGCTGTATAAACTCTACTTTTGATTGAACGGGAGGGAAATTTGTCTAACATCCTAATTGCCAGTTGACCGAATTGGTATGCCAAACTAATGTCCCCTAGCTTGTACATAACTACGCCATAAAAAACGTAGGCAATACTCGCATAAGGCGAATTACCATATTTAATGCACAGCTTGACCATCCTAAAGGCCAGCAGCGGTACCAGTGGGGGCTTGGCCTGAATAGCACTGCTGAGAATCCCTGATAAAATCCGCATGGCTGCTTGTTTTTCGGGATCAATCATTTGTGTCAAGTTAGCTAAATCCTCAATTCGTTTCAATCCCAAGCTCAGTTTTGTATTAATCAGTCCCGGCACAATATTTAGCGCGTTGGGGTTTTGAGGAAAAGAAATACCTAACATTTTCAGCACTTCCAGTCCTGTATTGAGTGCTTCTACAAGTCTATTTTGAGCGTTATAAGACTGGATTTGAAGTTCATAAACATTCACTTTCTCCAGTAAAGTTTTAGCTTTTTGCACGACAATATCAACCAGTTTTTTTGAATCTTCATAGTTGATGTTTAAGTATTCAGCTTCTGCCGTTGACTCGTAAATTGCTAACGTTAAGTCATAGTGGCTTTGCCAAGAATCCGCAGGCAATAGTTCCATAGCAACCCGCAAATACCTAACAGCAGCTTCATACGCAGCCGCCGCTTTGGCTTTGCGTCCAGCAGTTAAATTTAATTGTGCCAACTGAGTTTTTTCTGACTGTTGGCTAATCGTGTCAACTCCGACATTTAATTGATTGACGATATCAAAGATGTTTTCTTCTAGCTTGTCTGGTGGAGTATTTTGTAACAGTAATTGACCGATTTTTAAATGGGTGGATTGCTTTTGGTCTTCGGGAATTAGCGAATATGCGGCTTGCTGAACGCGGTCGTGCAAAAATTTGTAACTAACCCGCGAAGTGTCTAACTTGAGATGGATTGATTCGGCTCGATCGAAAACTAAAGGAATGCGATAAGCATCGCTCAAGGGCAGAATTAACCCGGCTTGCAAAGCTGAATAAAGTTCAGTTGCTGTAGTATTAGCTGACTTTTCGCTAACAAGTGACAGCACATCTAGAGCAAATTTATCCCCGACACAAGCTGCTAATTTCAACATTTTTTGCGTGGCTGCGGGCAATTTTTCAATGCGAGAAGCTACCAGTTCCACCACACTTTTATCGGTGATTCCAATGGCTTGAATTTCATCGATACTCCAATACCAGCCACTTGTATTTCCCTCATTTATAATGTGATTAAATTCAAATTTCAAAAGAGAGTCTTGATAAAGTGCTTGGAGTAATTGAGTCAAGAAAAAAGGATTGCCACCCGTTTTATTCCAGATTAACTCGGCTAGATTTGTTACTTTTTCTGTACCCGTATTAAGTGTTTCAGTGACTAATTCCGTCACATTTGCTAAATCCAGCGGTTGCAGCACGATATTGTTGACTCTTGTACCAGTTTTTTCAATTTCTTCTACAGTCTGAATTAAGGGGTGGGTGGGACTAACTTCATTGTCTCGATAGGCACCGATTAGCAACAAATATTCTTGGTCAGGGTCAGTTATCAGTATTTGCATCAACTTTAATGTTGCTGAATCTGCCCACTGCAAATCGTCTAAAAAGATAACTAGGGGGTGTTCTTTTTGGGCGAAAACGCGAATAAATTCTTTGAATACCCGATTGAATCGATTTTGGGATTCTATGGGGGCGAGTTCTGGGACTTCGGGCTGTTTGCCGATGATTAATTCAACTTTGGGAATTACGTCGGCAATTACTTGGCCGTCTGTTCCCACTGCTGTTAAAATTTTAGTGCGCCATATTTCTAATGAAAGTGCACTTTCAGTTAGCAATTGCCGCAGCAAGGAGTTAAATGCTTGGATTAATGAGGCATAAGGAATGTTGCGTTTTAGTTGGTCAAATTTGCCGCTGATGAAGTAACCTTTTGACCGGGTAATGGGTTTGCTAACTTCGTTGACTACGGCTGATTTACCGATGCCTGAGTAGCCTGATACTAGCATTAATTCGCTTTGGCAATGGGCGAATTTTTCTGTATTTTGGTTTGGTGGAAAAGATGCGGCAGAAATGGTTTCTGCATTGGGGCGGGCGGGTTTTTCGGTATTTAGGTTGGGTGGCAAAGATTTGGGTGAACCCGCCCCTACACGTTCAAATGCTGCTAATAGTTCGTTGACTTGTTGTTCTCTACCGTACAATTTTTGGGGGATTAACAATTGGCTGAGAATATCTAAGCGTCCGGGGATGAAGTCGGCAATTTGTCCGGTGGTTTCTAACTGATGCAAACAAATTTCTAAGTCGGCTAACAATCCGGCCGCACTTTGATATCTATCTTCGGCATTCTTTGCCATCAATTTCATCACTATCTCTGAGATGGCGACAGGTATTTCTGAATTGATTTGATGGGGATATATTGGTTGAACTGCAATGTGGCTATAAACTACTTCTAAGGGGTCGTTGCTGCAGAAAGGCAATTTTCCTGTCAGCATTTCATATAATGTGATACCAAGGGAATAAAAGTCGGTGCGGTAGTCGAGGGTGCGGTTCATTCTCCCGGTTTGTTCGGGTGACATATAGGCTAAGGTGCCTTCGACTGAGTTGGGATTGTTAAATTGCGGATTTTCTTTGTTGAGTTTTGTAGCAATGCCGAAGTCGGTGAGTTTTACTTGTTTTGTTTGCGAGTTAATTATGATGTTGCTGGGTTTGATGTCTTTGTGAATAATGTGATGAAAATGCAGGTATTGTAAGGCTTTGACTATTTGGATGGCGAGGTGTAAATTTGCTGGCAGGCTCAAGGTTTCTCTTTCCAGCAGTTTTGCGAGGGATTCGCCGCCAAAGTCTTCTAAAACGATTCCTAATCGGTGGTCGAATGTTTCGAGACTGATGGCTTTGACGATTTGTTCGCTGTCTAAATTTTGGCGGATTTGATATTCGTGTTTGAGCCTGGTAATGGCTTCGAGGGTGGGATATTCGGCTTTGAGGACTTTCAGAATTGCTGGGGGCGCGTCTGTCGGTGTTTGTCCGCGATAGACTATTGTTTCGACGCCTTCGTGCAGAGTAGAAGTTATTTGGTATTGTGATAAGTTTAACATCATTTAAGTTAGAAATTACAGGAGCTAATTCTCATTAGATTAACATTACTTAATCTTGATTTTGTGTGATTGCGATCGTGTATTTGGCGATTTCCAATCACACGCAATATACACTAAGTGAAAATGTGGGCTTGATCGTTGGTGTCGGGAGCATCTCAATGAAAGCCGCCCAGCTATAAATTGGAGTGTTGAGGCAGGAGGCAGGAGGCAGGAGGCAGGAGGAAAGAGGAAGAAGGAAGGAGCAAGAAGAAGTGTTTTTACAAATATGAGATGCTCCCTTGGTGTCAACAAACATCATAAATGTAATATTGGTCTTGTGTGTGAGTCCCGAATGCTTTGGCTGCACAGTTTTTCAGGGGCATGGGAGCGATCGCACTGGGCATAAAACAGCCGGAGATGGGAGCGATCGCACTGGGCATAAAACAGGCAATTGAACGGGTTATCAATCGCTGACTACTGTAACTTCACAGATAGTAGAAATAGATTCCGGTTCAGGCAAAATACGCACGCGGGCGAATTTTAAACCGCTAACTCCTTGTTGTGATTCTACCATGCCGGTCTGAACTTTTGGCTCTACCCAACCTTCGCGAGACAAGTAGCGCAAGTATTGCTCATACTCTTCCCACTCCTCCTCGGTGGAATAAACAACAGTCAACATCCCCGACTGAGTAATCCGCTCTTGTGCGTCTTTGTCAACGGCTTTTTCGATCCGCTTTTTGACAAGTTCGTAGCGGATGTCGCGAGTGCCTTTGACATCAAACATTTTTTCGGTATTTTCGTTGTGAAAAATGTCGATCGTGGTATTCTGAACTAACACTAAATGTGCGAGTTCCATGTTGATTTGAGACTCGGATTGCAGGCGAAAAACTGTGCGACCGCAATCGCAAATAGCTCGTAGTTGTTCGTACCGCAAACTGTGTAGGTGAAACTGGCTAAATTTGGGATCGATGGATTTTCCTACATAAATCATGTGATCCATGCCGTCGGTGCATTCGATGTCGCAGTAGTGGGGAAGAATTTGCTGCATTTTTTCTTGCCAGCGCGCCCAGGTTTCTTGGAGTTTGGTGCTGATTAGGTTCAGCATTTGGTCGTAGCGGTTGCGATCGCTGTAAACGCAGTTGTGTTCATTTTCACAGGCTGCTTGGTAAGCTTCAACGGCTGCCTGAACCTTGGGCCCGCACTGCACAAAATAGTCAAAATATACTTCTAAATGCTCGTTTAAATACTCGGCTGCTCGCACCTCCATATCGACTGTTACTTTTTGTTTTAAATGCTCGATGTAGTCGAGCAAGTCGAGCCGCAATTGCTCACCGAGGTGGGTAGTTTGTGTTTGGCAAACGGCATCAGCTATGACTAAACCTAAGCGAAATTGTTCGAGCAAATCAGTTTGAATGGCTCGGTTTCTTTCGTCGCTAGAACCGCGAATGTCGGAAATTCCGTACAGCGGATGAACGTCAGCAAATACGATTGTTTCTGGAGGTAGTCCCCAACTTCGCCTTTCTGCTTCTTGGGCGAACCGCCACTCGACTGCGGGATGGATGTTGTGAATGTGGGTAAACCGCTCCTGGATGGCTTGCCGCAGGGCTGCAATGAAGGCGGGAATGAGTTCTTGGGCGTGTTTAGCGTCAATGCCGTTGAAGTGGTTTGGCCGATCGCACAACAGCCCCACAACACCCAAAATCCGCTGCCCGCGCCCCTCGCGGGTGACGGATTTGACTACCAGGGGCACCAGCAGCATCGATCGAGTTCCCATTCTCCGCAAAGTTCGATCGCACTCGGTTTCGCACTCCCTACGCAAGTCTGGCACGTTCCAAACTTGATTGGCTGCTGTGGCCTTCAAAAAGTGAGAAGCTTCTAGGGAGTGCATTGAATAAAGAATCGGCTGCAAATGTTGACCGTCTTTTGCAACTAATAGCTGTACCTGATCGTCGTCGGGGCGCAGCAGCAAAGTGCCGTCAGCATTGAAGAGGGATCGCAAACACCGATCGATTCTCTCAAATTTGTCAGCCCGCAGCATCGAATCTCGATCGATCAATAACTGAGTCAGCCGCCGAATTTGCTCCTGCACAGTGACATCAAAACCTTCTAGCAGCAGCAAGCCTTCTACGCGGTAATTATCCAACTGCAATCGATCGGCTAAATTTTCCAATTGATTCGGCTGCATCAGCCAAGCTTCCCGTTCCGCAACAGGCATTAATCTTAAAGAAAAATCCGCAAATTCATCTATTTTTGAGTCAATTCGAGTAATTTTTAACTGTTCCGAACCCAGCCAAAATTCAATGAATCTGGGTTCTCGGTGTTTGGGGTTTTTTACACTCGCCGTGGCAGGTTCGTCTAGCACCCGCAAACCGTCAATGTCAATTTGATAATATTGCTTAAATACCCAGTGCAAAAGGTGGCGGCGGTACAATTGTTCTGCTGTTTTGCCGTCCCCATCCTCGAACAGTTCCAGCAGAGTGATGTCGGTTTCTGCAAACCAACCGTTGGTAAATTGAGTTGCCAAGGACGTTTCCTCCCAACCGGCCAAGCGGCAAAATGCTGCGTTAGCGTAACGCAGGGCAAAAGTTCCCGGTTGCATTACTGCGATTAAAACGCGGCGATCGCCGAGAAATTGAAACAATCGCTGTAAATCTTGTTTCCACGTTTTCAACGGTTCAATTTCAGAAGATTGACTGGGTACTTTGCCCGCCAAAGCTTCCAGTAGCTGTTCTATACTTGGTTCGCTGGGCAGATTGTTACTGTCTTGCTTTGTTGGGAGGATATCTGTCGCTGGCAGTGATTTTACGGAGTTGTTGTTGTTTTGATGGGAAGACGATTTAGGAGTAGACATGAGTAAAACACCTGAAAGCAGTGGATTTGGCCAAAGAATGTCAGCGATCGGCGATTATGGCTTTGTAAAGAACTTAGATCCTGTTTGTAAAGTTTGTGTGTGGGTATCGGAAACTGGGTGTTTTCTCGGACGATGGGCCCAGGGACTTTTACTTTTATTCACAAACAACCTCTCAGTCTAGACGTTATAGGTGATATTAACGTGTTTACCACCTGGCGGGTAACACCCATTATAAGCGGTAGACAGTAGCGGATAGTGTAAGCAACTAATGCTATTTGACTCAGAGGCGAGATATATAGCAGGTTTGGGTTGAATGAGGCGTAGCCCTGGTAATTTGTAATTTGTAATTTGTAATTAATAATTGGCAAGCAGGTTGCTTGTCACTAATTTAGCAAATAAAGTTGCGAGAAAAATTCCAATATAACTTGCTATTTGGCAATGCAAGAATTAACATATATAATACAGCTAACAGGATTTTTGAAAGGACATAGTTATGGCTTTAACGATTAACAACCTCATCGTCGATGTGAATGGATTTCCTGTATTTGCTGGGGGCGGGCCACGTCTTTTGGGATTCGCTACAGCAGATGATATCGACGTAGGATCAGGAAACTTGTTCTCTTTCCCCTGGGGAGTTTGGGGACTCGGCGGCAACGATACCATAGCAGGTTCCTTCGATTCCAACGAAAGATTGTTGGGAAATGACGGCAATGATGTTATCGCAGGTAACGGCGGGAACGACATCCTTTACGGTGGCAAAGATGCCGATATAGTGGACGGAAATGAAGGCAACGACGTAGTTAGGGGCGATGCCGGAAACGACGTTATTTTTGGAGGATTTGGCAACGATATCCTGCGGGGAGGGCAAGGAGACGACGATTTAGAGGGCAATGAGGGCGACGATTTCATCGCGGGCGATCGGGGAGTTGACGTGCTCACGGGAGGCCTCGGTGGTGACATATTCGTCCTCAGAAGCAACGATGAAGCATTTGGTATAGATGGAGCAGATGTCGTTACCGATTTTAACTTTGACGAGGGCGATCGTATCGGTTTGACGGACGGTTTAACAGAACTAGACCTGTTCTTTGAAGACGACAATTTGATTGCTTACGATAACGACGGAATTATCAACGACATGGTGATTAGCAACCAAAGAGACGGACGGATTTTGGGGGTAATTTTAAATGTGGATAACTTTGAACTTGTCGGGGCATTTGAACAGGCAAGTCCGTTTGCTTTGGCAGTTAACGGTTCTCAATTCCAGTTTTTGACTTAATTATTTGTAGGGAATTAGACGGGCAAAATCCCCCCTAACCCCCCTTAACAAGGGGGGAACAAGAGCGCTCGAAGTCCCCAATTTCTCCCTTTATATATTTTTATGCTAATCTAAAAGTAGAAATTCAAACTCGGGGAAAGTATATATGACCATTGCCACTCACCCCAAATTAACTGCACTCCCGGAACAGCGGTTGATTTTGCCGCTATCGATGACTTGGGAACAGTTCAAAGCTTTGGATTCCTTGCTAGAGTACACTCGCAGTGTTCGCTTGTCTTACCTCGACGGATATGTGGAAATTATGACACTTTCGCCGGAACATGAAACCATTAAATGCCTGCTGGCAGGAATGTTAATGACCTTTTTCGTAGAAAAAGATATTAGTTTTAGACCGACGGGTAGCGCTACACTCCAAGGGGAAGCAAAAGGCAGCAGCAAGGAACCAGATTTATCTTACTACTTTGGCGAAGACAGACGGCAGCGAGAAACACCCGATTTGGCGATCGAAATTGTTTTTACTAGCGGAACTATTAATAAACTGGAATACTACCGCAGATTTAACGTAGCAGAAGTTTGGTTTTGGGAAGACGGAGTATTTTCGATTTACCAACTGAACTCGGAGGATTACGATCGCGTTTCTCGGAGTATGCTGTTGCCGGATTTGGATCTAGAATTGCTGGGGAGATGCCTGCAAATGTCTGAAGAAAAAGAAGCTTTGAAAGTGTTTCGGGATGCAGTTCGAGTTGGTTAACCTAGAAGATATACAAATAAATTATGGCCTAGGAATGCCGGCAATGGCCGGAATATACGAAATGTACGAAATGTCATAAAAATCGCAATCATCTGAAAACATCGAGCGTTTCTGGTTTTCATAAATTTTATTTTAATCTATACTATTCGGAGTATAAAAATTTTTACTCTTCAGCAATCACCTATGAATAGGGATTATTCGCGCTTTGATTCCCTCACCAGCATCCTAGCAGGAACAGTAACGGTAGCAGGAATAGTTGTTTTTGCACCAGCACCAGTCTCTGCAAAAACTCCCCAAGAAATTGCTCAATTAGCGATTTCTGCCACAGTTCAAATTAATGGCAAAACAACGGGTAGCGGGACTGGATTTATCATTGCCAAACAAGGCACGACTTACACTGTACTGACAGCTAATCATGTTGTTGCCGATCGGGATACCTATACGATTCGCACTAATACGAACAAAGACTATCAAGTAACCCGTAGTATACTATTGCAGAAAGACCAGAATGCTCCTGATTTAGCAGTCGTAACCTTTGACAGTACACAATCTTATCCTGTTGTAACTTTAGGCGATTCCGAACAAGCGGTAATCGGTACAGAAATTTTTGTTTCGGGCTATCCAGGTAATCAGCGGGGCAATCAGTTCGGAACTAAACGCGATTATGTTTTTGTAAAAGGTAATGTTATCAGTCGTCTCCGACCTGATTATCCAAGCGGTTATACTTTACGTTACGACGCTATAACAAAAGGAGGAATGAGCGGAGGACCTGTATTTGATGGAGAAGGGCGCGTAGTTGGAGTTCACGCGGCTGGTGATATAGACTTTGTAACAGATGGCGAAGGAAAAAAAGTTATAACACAAGTCACCACCAAGACCGGGTTTAATGTAGCGGTTCCCATTAATATCTTTCTGGCTAAATTATCGGAGGCGGGCTTAAATCGATCGGCACTTTTAATTAATACCTCTCCAACAGCTACTGCACCTCTCAAACTGAACAATCCGCAAGATGCTAAAACTTATTACGTTCGCGGTTTAACTCGGTTTGATAAGGGAGATTTGTCAGGGGCTGTTGCCGATTTTAACCAAGCAATTCAAACTCAATCTGATTACGCGGAAGCTTATTTCTATCGAGCCCTCGCTTATTCCGATTTGAGACAAATGCCCAAGAGTATCGCTGATTATAGCAAGGCGATCGCCCTAAATGCCGGTTATGTTGACGCTTACTACAATCGGGGGCTGGTTTTGTCAGCAATGGGAGACAAACCGGGGGCGATCGCAGATTATACTCAAGTCATCCGCTTGGATAGAAACTTTGCAGCGGCTTACAACAACCGAGGATTAGCACTTTCGGACTTGGGCGATCAAAAAGGGGCGATCGACGATTTCAATCAAGCGCTGCAAATCAATCCCGGTCGCGCCAACACTTATTTTAACAGAGGATTAGCGCTGTTTCGCATCAATAACGATCGCTCTGCATTAGCTGATTACACTCAAGCAATTCAACTCAATCCCAATTATGCAAAGGCTTTTGCTAACCGAGGAATTACGTTGGTGAGAATGGGAGATAGACAAGGGGCGATCGCAGATTTGCAGCAAGCGGCTCGTTTATTTAGGGCTCAAGGAATGAATGCAGATGCTCAAAAAGCATTAGATTTGATTGGGCAATTGCAAAGACAATAAACGTTATGATATAATCGACGATCGGATTGCAATTAATCCTGTAGGGGCGGGTTTACCAACAATATTTGACACAAACAAACAGGTAAAATAAACCCGCCCCGCCCCATCCATAAGGTAGGGGCGGGTTCACCAACAATATTTGACAGAAACAAACAGGCCAAATAAACCCGCCCCGGCCCTATTCGTGGGTGGGGGCGGGTTTATAAATACCTTGGATGTGAATTAGAAATCTTGGCGAACCCGCCCCTACAGGATTTTCGTAATGCTGATTTCTCCCTAAAACCTCACCGTCACCAAAATCACCCGCCGAGGCTGATCTTCGGCTTCAATAGTAAACTCAACACGCCCAAAACCTCTCGGCCCAGGTTCAACTAAATCGTAGCGAGATGTCACCGTACCGGCGGCTGTATTGTATTGAGCAAAAACAGCACCAGGATTCCTCCCAGCAGACGCATCCGCATCCCCTCCCCAAGCTGTTGTATCATCTATTCGCGATCGAGTTGGCAATACAGAAGCCGCGATTTCTGGAGGTGTTAATCTTTGATCGGCTAAGACTTGTTGAGCGTTATGAATAGCGCACATTGTCGGCCCGGAAATTTTGGCATCGCTATATTGATCTTCCCACTTTTGTACAAACCCAAAGCCAACATTCGGGCCCACTTGCTCCTGTCTTTGCCGGCCCCACAGCCGACTGGTATCAGCAGCAAAATTGGAACCGCTGCCAGTTAGGGCTAATTCGGTTCTTTTGTTGGTAAAGTTGCGATCAACAAATTCTTTATCTGCCCTGCGAATAGCGTTGGCCGCTGCTGGATCTACTTTACTGCTAACATTAGTATTGCCTTGTAATATTGGTGTTAGAACGCCGGGGATGGGCTGTGCTCCACAATATTTTTGAATACCGTTGAAAACGCGATCGGCTGATAAAGCACTAATCGGAAATTCTAGGGAATAAGCTTCGGCAGGTTTGGGGAAGAAGATGCCCGATGTTGCGGAAGCAGTAAAAGAAGCGCCACCCCATATGACGAGCCGGTTAAATTGACGGCGGCTAATACTCATAATTTATCTACTCCCTGGAGAGCCTGCCCCTGGTATAATAGCGAGCCAGAAGAAGTAGTACCATTTATTGCTACAATTTGTTGCCCTAGAGCAATAGATATCAACAGCCACACTTTTTCCGTTACTGACATCTACCAGCATTGTATTGACCCTTCCATCTTTTCCTACTTGGGAAGCTACTTGATTTCCATCTACATAAACATCTATTTTCGCAGGGGGTAGACCATCCCCATCCGCAACTCCATACTCTATTCGGAGAGAGGCGGGACCACCAGGAAGTTGACAAGTCCAACCAGCTCCGTTACTCGCCCATATCAACAAACGACTGGTGTATATTTCTCTACCTATGGAAACATCCCGAGCTTGTTCTTGATAATTCGGAAACCCTCTATGAACACAGTTGAGTTCGAGCAAAAAGATCGGGCGCTGGGCCTGTGCCACTTGTGCGCCAACTGTCGCTAAACTAAAAGACAACACCCCAGCCGAGAACAAACCGCTGAGCCACCGCACTCGCTTCATAAAAATATCCTGCTAATACCTTAACCAATTAATATAAAGGATGAGCTGTGTAGGAAAAGTCCTGACTTTAGATAGATGACAAAATCAAAAATGTCACAATTGTACGAAATGTCAGGTATAATGAATGGCGTAAACTCCAGCTTCTCCCTAATCTATGGATATTGCCGAAGTTTTGACACGGGCAGATGAGCTAATTTTTGCTAAGACGGGAAAGCATTTAGATTATGTGCAAGAAGCTATTTTGCGGGGAACGTTACAAGACACAACTTACACGCAAATTGCTCAAGAAGTTTACTCAAGTCCAAGTCATGTCAGAAATGTCGGATCACAACTTTGGACAATACTTTCTAAAGGATTAGGAAAAAATATTACTAAAGCAAATTTTAGGACTGTATTAGAGCAGGGTATAGTTTATAATTATCAATCAACTATTGTTGAAAATATCACAGGTGAGAATGTAACAGTTAATAAAAACCTTAATGTTTGTCGTGAAAAAGTCCGATCGCCCAAAACACCTCAAAACCCCCAACCAACAGCAAAACAGCCCCGCATCGACTTAGACGACGCACCAGAAATCTCGACATTTTACGATCGCACATCCGAACTTTCCACCCTCAAACAATGGATTTTGGAAAACCGCACCCGTCTCATCAGCATCTTAGGATTAAGCGGAAGTGGCAAAAGTGCGATCGCCCTCCAACTAATCCAACACCTTCAATATGAATTTGACTGTATAATCTGGCGAAGCCTCCGCAACGCGCCACCCCTCCAAACACTCGAAACCGACTTAATTCAATTCTGTAGGGGCGGTGCCCCCGTGCCCGCCCCCGAAGAAAGGGCGATCGCCGCCCCCGAAGAAAGGGCAACCACGGGGGGATTGCCCCTACAATATTTGCGATCGCACCGCTGTCTGATCGTGCTCGATGATGTGCAAACAATTTTCAGCAGCCAACAACTAGCAGGAAACTACAAACCAGGCTATGAAAATTATGGCACTTTCTTCAAACAAATAGCAGAATCATGTCACAACAGTTGCATAGTTTTGATTAGTTGGGAAAAACCCAGAGAAATTGCAGCATTAGAAAGCCACCCGAAAAATTGTCAAACCTTGCAACTCAATGGTTTAGGCGAAGCAGCGCGAGAAATATTCACAGAAAAAGGTTTACTTGAATCGGAAAACTGGTCAAAATTGATAGACATTTACCGAGGAAATCCCTTGTGGTTGAATACAGTAGCTGCTGCTATTCAAGACTTGTTTAGCGGCAATATTTCTGAATTTTTATCCTATGATAGCCTAGTTTTAGGAGACTTAGAATATTTATTGCACCAACATTCTCAGCGTTTGTCAGACTCCGAAAAACAAGTAATGTCCTGGTTGGCAAATCAAATCAAAGCAGTCGAAATCTCCAAAAAGCCAGCCCTTCTGGAATTATCCCCTTCAGAATTCCTCAAAGCCGTCGAATCCTTGAGACGGAGGTTATTAATCGAAAAAGTCCAAAAGGGCGATCGCACCCTCTTCCAACTCCAACCGGCGATCGCAGAATACATAAAAACCAACATGATCTTATAGCAGTTTTAAGAACAGGCAAGATGCCTGTTCCACAATAGATGAATTTTAGGGCAGCAGTTTTAGGAACAGGCAAGATGCCTGTTCCACAATAGATGAATTTTGTGGCAGCAGTTTTAGGAACAGGCAAGATGCCTGTTCCACAATAGATGAATTTTGTGGCAGTAGTTTTAGGAACAGGCAAGATGCCTGTTCCACAACACATGAATAATTTGCTTGTGGGGAGTAGGGGTTGGGCTTCTAGCCCGCCCTGAAAGGATTATTCAAAAATTAGCAAAACATTAATCCAAACATCCCCATTTAGCCTTAAAATTAAAAAGACTGACTAGCCAACAATGCCCTATGTTTGAAGCCCTTGCCGATCGACTCGAATCCACCTGGAAAAAACTGCGCGGACAAAATAAAATCTCCGAGTCCAACATCCAAGACGCGCTCAAAGAAGTCCGCCGCGCCCTCCTGGAAGCCGATGTCAACCTCCAAGTCGTCAAAAACTTCATCGGAGAGGTAGCGGCAAAAGCACAAGGCGCAGAAGTCGTTTCAGGCGTCCGTCCCGACCAACAATTCATCAAAATCGTCCACGACGAACTCGTGCGCGTTATGGGGGAAACCAACGTACCCCTCGCCACCGCCGAATCCGGGCCCACAGTGATCCTGATGGCAGGTTTGCAAGGAACCGGGAAAACCACAGCTACCGCCAAACTAGCGCTGCACCTCCGCAAACAAAATCGTACCGCACTGCTAGTCGCAACCGACATTTATCGACCAGCCGCGATCGACCAATTGCTGACACTCGGCAAACAAATCGACGTACCCGTATTTGAATTAGGCAAAGACATTGACCCCGTAGAAATTGCCCGCCAAGGCATCGAACACGGTAAACAAATTGGCATTGATACCATCATCGTCGATACAGCAGGCCGCCTGCAAATCGACCAAGATATGATGGCAGAATTGGGCCGCATCAAACAAACAGTGCAACCCCACGAAACGCTGTTAGTTGTTGATGCCATGACCGGCCAAGAAGCAGCAAATTTAACCCGCACCTTTCACGAACAAATCGGCATTACCGGCGCAATCTTAACCAAATTAGACGGCGACAGTCGCGGCGGTGCAGCCTTATCCGTGCGGCAAATATCCGGCGCGCCGATTAAATTTGTCGGCGTCGGCGAAAAAGTGGAAGCATTGCAACCATTTTATCCCGATCGCATGGCATCGAGAATACTCGGCATGGGCGATGTCTTGACGCTAGTAGAAAAAGCGCAAGAAGAATTCGACATCGCCGATGCCGAGAAAATGCAAGAGAAAATGCTCACGGCAAAGTTTGACTTTACCGACTTTCTCAAACAAACCAGACTGTTAAAAAATATGGGTTCCCTCGGCGGCATCATGAAAATGATTCCGGGGATGAACAAACTCTCAGACGAACAAATGCGGCAGGGAGAAGTGCAGCTAAAACGCACCGAAGCCATGATTAATTCGATGACAGTTGAAGAACGCCGCAACCCCGAACTTTTAGCAAGTTCTCCCTCCCGCCGCCGCCGCATCGGCAAAGGCGCAGGCTACGCAGAAAACGACGTAACAAAGCTGGTGAGCGATTTCCAGAAAATGCGTACAATGATGCAGCAAATGAGTCAAGGCAACTTTACAGGAATGGGAGGATTGCCCGGAATGCCCGGAATGCCCGGAATGGGTGGCCCCGGAATGCAGCCCGGTTCCCGTGGCTATATGGGTGCCCAGCAGAAGAAGAAAAAGAAAAAAGATAAGCCTAAAAAAGGTTTCGGACAGTTGTAGAAAATATCAAAAATATTGCACGATTGTCAAAATTTTGTAGGGGCGGGTTCACAGATCATAATTGCCTAAAACACACAATCTCGTAAACCCGCCCCACCCCGTGCAAGAGTCCTTTAACTTTTTTTTGTTGCCGAGTTCAATCTAAAAAAAACCGGAATTGAATATGGTACAAATATTTACTGAACCAGAAACCATCTCTATAGAATTGCCAAACGCGATCGGGATTGTTGTCAGTAGCGAGCAATTCGAGGCCCTAGCATTGGCAAATCCCGACTTGAGATTAGAGAGAACAGCAGAAGGAGAATTAATAGTGAATCCACCCACAGGAGGAGAATCAGGCAGCCGCAATCTCAGTATTAGCGGGCAAGTTGATCGCTGGTGCGAAACACACGAAGATTTAGGAGAAGGCTTTGACTCTTCTACCGGATTCATCCTCCCCAATGGTGCTCGCCGTTCTCCCGACGCTTCCTGGGTGAGTAGAACTCGCTGGGAGGCACTAACTCCAAAACAGCGCCAAGGCTTCGTTCCTCTGTGTCCAGACTTTGTAGTAGAATTGCGATCGGCATCCGATAGTCTCTCCACCCTTCAAACTAAGATGCGGGAATATATCGACAACGGCGCAAGATTGGGCTGGTTGATTGACCCGCAAAACCGGCAGGTAGAGATTTATCGACAGCAAGCAGAAGTAGAAATATTAATCAATCCTGCCGAGTTATCCGGGGAAGATGTATTGCCAGGATTTGTGTTGAATTTAAGGCGAGTGTGGCGTTAGAGAGCTTTTGATACCAAATCCGCACAATCCCAGATTCCGCACCCCCCAACGGGCAGCATACACTGCAAGAGTGCGACTCGAAGTCGATCGTCCGAGACAATAGTGAATCAAAATATCGGAAATTCTGTGTTACTGAGCATGAACCCGTTAGGAATTCCTAAAAATTAACGTTCGGGCATGAGGTAAATTTTATAAGAAATACCCTGAAAACCCTGCGACTTTAGTCCAGGGATGAAAGGGCGAGGGAGACTTTAGTCTCCCAGTTAGATATTTCTAAATATAGTACAATTAATCAAAGGAGGTTGAAATTAATGTATGCAGTGCAAAAAGATGTTTGGCATTTAAAGGGACTTGACAAAACCATTGTCGAGCAAATCTTAAGATGGTCAAACAATCTGTTTAATGTCGGCACTTACGAAAGTCGGCAACGGTACTTCAAAGACCAAGGCGCAATTAAATACCCAGACCTGTACAAAATTGCCAAACCCAACGAGAATTACGGTTTACTTTACTCGCAAGTGGCTCAACAATCCCTCAAATCTGTTGCTGAATCCTTTAGCTCTTTCCGAGCCTTAGAAAGGTTAGCCAAGAAAGGAGAACTTAATCAAAAACCGAGATTGCCCAAGTACAGAACCAAGGGAGCAATGTACCAAGTTTCATACCCTGGGCAAGCCTTGAAAGTAGTCGGTAATCGGGTGAGATTACCTCTGGGAACTAAAGGGAAAGAACACTTTGGGACAGATGCTCTCTGGGTGACTTTACCGGAACGCTTGAAAGATTGCCAGATTAAAGAACTTCGACTAATCCCTAGAAATGGCAAGGTTTGGGTCGAATTTGTACACGAAAGTCTAACCAAACAAGCCCCTAGCTGTAGCTTGGAAGTAACGGGAATTGTAGGTATTGATCATGGCATCAATAACTGGTTAACTTGCACTTCTAGTAATGGCAAGCCATTTATTATTGATGGTCACAAATTGAAGTCTTGGAACCAATGGTTTAACAAGGAAAAAGCACGGGTACAATCAGTACATGATCAATGTAAGCTACCTAAAGGTTTTTCATCTCATAGACTGCAACAGTTGTCAGAAATTCGCGCCAGAAGGATGAGAGATGCCGTCAATAAAGCAGTTAGAACCATCATAGATTATTGTGAAGATCACCAAATTAACGTCCTAGTCTTTGGTTGGAATAAAGGACAGAAACAAGAAGTCAATATGGGAGGTAAGACTAACCAGAACTTTGTCCAAATACCGACAGCTAAAGTTAAAGATAGGCTCATGCAAGAGTGTGACTTAAGGGGTTGGCGATTTGTAGAGCAAGACGAATCCTACACATCAAAAGCCAGCGTGCGTTTCGTTCTGAAGAAACCCAGAAATGGGGGGAATTCAGGCTCTAGCAAGGTAATCCAATATGGATTGAG
>NZ_JAUBUJ010000243.1:0-1545 GCF_036705405.1 Microcoleus sp. B13-B6 | reverse complement strand
GCGCCGCTGTTGTCTGTGGCGCTGTAGGTGAAATTGGCTCCTGTAAAGTTGCCTGTGGCTTGCAAAAATAGTTGCTGTAACTGTGCAGGAGTCAGGACTTGGCCGGGTGTCACTGGTACGCCACCGCCCAAAGCGGGATCTCCTAAAAACAGAACGGCTTGGTCTGGTGAGGGCAAGCTGTTGATGGTGTAAGAGACGATCGACCCGTCGGGGTCGCTTCCTCCCAATCCTGTGACTAACTGGCTGCTGTTGGGCCCGACGCGGGAGTTGGCATTGTTGGCAACTGGCGGTTGGTTGTCAGTTGTGCTTGGAGTTGGTGTGGGCCCTATCAGTCCAGCCACACTAGCGGTAGCGACTGGACTGATAGCGCCGCTGTTGTCGGTAGCGGTGTAGGTGAAATTGGTTCCTGTAAAGTTGCCTGTCGTGAAGAAAAACAGTTGCTGCAACTGTGCTGGAGTCAGGACTTGGCCTGGTGTCACTGGTACACCGCCGTTGGCGGGATCTCCTAAATACAGGACGGCTTGGTCTACTGGGGGCAGGGTGTTGATGGTGTAAGAGACGATCGACCCGTCGGGGTCGCTGCCTCCCAATCCCGTGACTAATCGGCTGCTGTTGGGCCCGAGGCTGGAGTTGGCATTGTTGGCAACTGGCGGTAGGTTGTCAGTTGAAGTTGTTGGAGTTGTTGGAGTTGGTGCTGGAGTTGGAGTTGGTGTGGGCCCTATCAGTCCAGCCACAGTCGCGGTAGCGACTGGACTGATAGCGCCGGTGTTGTCTTTCGCGCTGTAGGTGAAATTGGCTCCTGTAAAGTTGCCCGTGGTGAAGAAAAATAGTTGCTGCAACTGTTGAGGAGTCAGGACTTGACCTTGTGTCACTGGTACACCGCCGCCCAAAGCTGGATCTCCTAAAAACAGGACTGCTTGGTCTGGTGATGGCAGGGTGTTAATCGTGTAAGAGACGATCGACCCGTCGGGGTCGCTTCCTCCCAATCCCGTGACTAACCGGCTGCTGTTGGGGCCGAGGCGGGAGTTGGCATTGTTGGCTAATGGGGGTTGGTTGTCAGTTGGTGTTGGTGTGGGCCGTATCAGTCCAGCCACACTAGCGGTAGCGACTGGACTGATAGCACCGCTGTTGTCTGTCGCCCTGTAGGTGAAATTGGTTCCTGTAAAGTTGCCCGTCGTGAAGAAAAACAGTTGCTGCAACTGTGGTGGAGTCAGGACTTGGCCTGGTGTCACCGCAACGCCGCCGCCCAAAGCTGGATCTCCTAAAAACAGCACGGCTTGGTCTGCAGGAGGTAGGGTGTCGATCGTGTAAGAGACGATCGACCCGTCGGCGTCGCTTCCTCCCAATCCTGTGACTAACTGGCTGCTGTTGGGGCCGAGGCGGGAGTTGGAATTGTTGGCTAATGGCGGTTGGTTGCCAGTTGGAAGTATGGCCGCGACAGTAGCGGTAGCGGGACTGGAGGCGCCACTGTTGTCTGTGGCGCTGTAGGTGAAATTGGCTCCTGTAAAGTTGCCTGTGGCTTGCAAAAATAGTTGCTGCAACTGT
>NZ_JAUBUJ010000242.1:0-1560 GCF_036705405.1 Microcoleus sp. B13-B6 | reverse complement strand
CCAGGGTAAACGCATCTAAATTAAGTCCTGCAAATCTATAGAAGCTGACGAAAAAACAGGTTGCTCGTTCAAAATGGAGACTCTGGCATTGCTCCAGACTCGCTTGCGAGATTCTGCCGACTTATGAGTACCATATAAATGTAATACCGATTGCGTTTGGTGCTGCACCTCCTCGGACAGGTCATTATGGCTTTTGGGTTATGTTGATTGAACCCCTTTCACTTCGATGTACTCGCGGACATGATATTCAGCAGGAAGTCGTTATCTATGCCCGCTCGATATCGCTTCATCGCCAGACTCATCTTAGAAGGTTCACGCTCTTTGCAAGTTGACGCTTAAACGGCGCAATAGTCCCAGGTTTTCCGAGGCATATCCCTGGCGAATCCGACAGGCATCTTCGTTGAAGGTTACATCAAGTACGAAGATGCAAACTGTTCTCGATACTCCAGTGGGATCGAATCGCCCGGTTGTGTTGCTGAGCATCTGCTTCCAAGGAGCTGAGGTAGAAGCCAACTTCCGTTGTCGTTGTGTTCCACAATTGACTGGTTCGCTTGACCATGACAATAGTAGTTAAGCCCACCCACAAGCTTTGCCGATGCAACGGTGGTAGTTGATTTATCGGTACTGCCCAGACCTGACGGGTTTCAATCCGATGGTGTCCCGTCTCCACCGTTTTGTGATAATCATACTCAACCCCATGCCAGTTCCGGGCAATAGCCTGCTCAAACCAAGCCGCCACTTGGTCGCTTAGTTTTTTCTGATTGCCTTTGAGGGCTAGCACATACTCTCCTCCGGCTTGCTTGAGCAAGCTGGGCAATCTCTGTCTGTGTTCCCATTGCATCCAGCGTCACCACAGCCCCTTTGAGGTTGAGTAACTTTAGTAGGAGGGGGACGGCTGTAATTTCATTCGACTTGCTATCAACTTTGTGTTGAGCCAGTACCAAGCCGTGTTCACTGCTCCAGGCACTTACACTATGTAGCGCTTTGAGCTTCCCCTCCCGGTCATAGGAACCGGGAGGCCGTCTTGCCGTCGATATGAATTACCTTGATGCCCAGTCTCTCGGTGATGCTGCTCACCCACAAAAGAAAACTCTCCTGTATCGCTTGCGGATCGAGCATCCCAAACACTCGGGCGAAGGTATCGTGGGATGGAACCCCGTGGGGCAAATCTAAAAACGTCTCCAACCAAGATTGCTTAGCCTTGCCATAGGTTTCTATCGCCACAAACCCATCGGCAGCTGAGAGGACTGCCAAAAGAGCAATGGTGATAATCTGTGTCAAACCATGATATTTCGTTCGTTCCACTCGCGGATCTTGGATGTGCTGGAAATAGTTGAGAACACTGTTTCTGAGTATTTTAGCCTCACGCACTTGTTCTGGCCTGACAACGGGACAACCAAAGCCTCTAGCCATACGCTTATTCCGGGATATCCAACCTTAACGTCTATTGAAGATGTCCTCTAGCCAATCTATTATGCACGTTGACTAAGAAAAAATCCCTTTCCTCTTGGTGGCGTTTTGTCAAGTACAATTTATACAAAATTAGATGCGTTTACCCTG